>NZ_JBBYHU010000024.1:0-60280 GCF_038289905.1 Flavobacterium flavipallidum
TTCTACTAAAAAATCAGGCAGCATAAATTTTAAAAGTTCTATAGAAGTCATCAATAATTCTTATAAAGACAAAGTTCTTCTTTTTTTTTAAATATTTGCCCCCAGGTTTTGAGATTGATCCGAGATTGATCCCAAATAGGGTCACCGTCCTTTGCTATTTTAGGTGTTTTTTGAAACAGCCTAAAATCAATAAAGCCTTTAAATACAAGTATTTAAAGGCTTTATTATATTTAAAGTTTCTTTTGAAACTCTTTCTGGCGGAGAAAGAGGGATTTATGGATTCTTTCTAATGCTAGTGTTTTCAAGTGTTTTTATATAAAACTTTTCTAAGTACTCCTAATTGTACCCCTATGAAAAAATCGTAGTTTTTCATATGTGTTGAGATAACAAATTTACAAAAATTAGTCCATAAATTTCTATTATACTAACCAAATTTTGAACTAGTTATGTGCATAATTAATCAACGATTAAGGTAATAACTTGTTCGTGTTTTAAACTAGTATAAAAGCAGAACTCTTCAATACTCACAAATTCATTTTCAAGCTTATTAAGGTCCTTTCTAATCTTTTGTAACAATCGAATACTTTGGCGATAACTCTTTCCAGTAATACGCTGTATGTCCTTTGGATAGATACATAATCTCTTTTTTTCTGTTTTCATACTTTATCTATAGCTTTGAGTAGGCTTTGAGTAGCATTAAGATACTTTATTACAAATATCTTGAAACTATAAAATTAAAGAATATATCATTTAGTTTTAAGCTGTGAATTTTCATATTCGATACTACAATTTGTTTGTCAAATGAGAAGATCATTGCCATTTATGTCAAATTGTGACATATGGAACTAAGCTCATTTACTTTTTACAATTAACTTTTAAATTTTGCAATGAAATCATTCAAAAATGTGGTTGCAACTGATAGAGAGAATGAAGGAGTTTTTAATTGAATGTTTAACAAAATTATGAAGTTATGGCAAGGCAAAAAGGCATAATTAAATTAAAGGGTACTATTGGGGATATTACTTTTTACAAAACGCTGGATGGTCATTTAGCGAGAGAAAAAGGCGGAATTGACGCTAACAGAATCGCGACTGATCCTGCGTTTCAAAGAACACGTGAAAACGGTTCTGAATTTGGTAGAGCAGGGAAGGCTGGTAAAGTGCTGAGAACAGCTTTACGTGTATTGTTACTGAATTCTGCGGATAGTCGAATGGTGAGTCGTTTGACTCAATCTATGGTTAAGGTGATTCAGGCTGATTCTACTAATGAACGTGGATTGCGAAACGTAATTGATGGTGAGGCAGAATTGTTGGCTGGATTTGAATTTAATATTCGAGGAAAACTAGGGACTAGTTTGTTTGCTCCTTATACTGGAGCTATCAACAGGGTTACTGGGGAAATTAGCGTAGATATTCCATCTTTTATTCCGTCCAATATGATTGCAGCTCCAGGGGGAACTACTCATTTCAAAATCATTTCGGCTGGTGTTGAAATTGATTTTGAAAATGAAAGTTTTGTGGAGCAACATACAGAAACCGCTATTTTATCATGGGATGCAACACCAACGGCAGTTATTAGCCATGTAAACACTGTTACTCCTAACAGTACTAAACCGCTATTCCTGGTTTTAGGATTGGAGTTCTACCAAGAGGTGAACGGAAGTATGTACTCTTTGAAAAATGGAGCTTACAACCCTTTAGCGCTTATCGTAGTTAATGGAGGTGTGTAATCTGAAGTTAGAATTTAGAAATCAGAATTATGGTTTTGTTTTTAACCAGAACTTATTTCCCCGAAGGAACTAATGGTAAACTCGAATGCGAAGGTAAATTGATTTGTAATACCATTGAATTACCGTGGAAGATGAACAAGACTAAGGTTTCCTGCATTCCGGAAGGGAAATATTTTATTAGAAAGCGATACAGTACTAAATACAAATGGCATTTGGAATTGGTAGATGTGCCCAATAGAAAGTTTATTCTATTTCATCCTGCTAATAATGCTCAAAAGGAATTGCAAGGCTGTATTGCTCCGGTGACTAAACTTTCTGGACCAGGTTTAGGTTTGATGTCTAGAAAAGCTTTTACGAAGTTAAAAGACTTTGTATATAAAGCTTTAGACCATAAAGAAAGTGTTGAAATACTAATTCAATCTTAAGATTATGAAAAAAATTATAAAAAGAGCTTCAGCTCCCACACCAAAGTTTTTTAAAGTGCTTCGAAATATTGGTTTGACATTAGCTGCTATTGGCGGAACTATGTTAGCTGCTCCAATTGCGCTTCCTGTAATAGTAACAACTATTGGAGGTTACGTTGCTGTAGCTGGTGGTGTTTTGTCAGCTGTAAGCCAGCTTACTACAACTGATGACAGCCCATAACCAAACCTTGATGGGAACTGCCGGAGGCACATTTTTAAGTATAGTACCTAATATTCAATCTGAAGATATTGTAAAAACAGCGGTCTTAGCCACTGTTGGAGCGGTTGTCAGTTTTATGATTTCGTTACTGCTTAAAAGCCTAAATAAGAAGCACAAAAAATAAGTTTAGCCCTAGTTGTGGTGACCTTTGGGTTAAACAAATTGAAAGCCTGATCGTAAAGATCAGGCTTTTGTATTTCAGTAATTTACTTTAAGAATTTCACACAAATGGATTCACTTCACTGAATTTCATATTTTGCGGTAGCAAGAGTTTCTCATTACTTTAAAACATTATGAAATTCTTTTATTCTTCATTTTCTCTATTCTCTAAAATGAGATTGCTCAACTAAATGGTTTATGTAATCCTCGAAATAATCTAAATGCATAATCTTATAACTTACATTACCTGAAAAGGGTTCTACTACATCGAAGTGGTACTTGTTTTCAAGATATTTTTCATTGTCTATAATATAAATCATTTCTATATTATTAGATAAACATTTTTTGAGTTTTCTATGATCTCTTTTTACTATTTCTGCTAATCCACTATCTCCACCAAAGAAATCCTTTGGTTCAAAATGCTGAATACCTTGGCATTCGATAGCTATATCATAATCTTGAAGATAAAAATCTAAGCTTTGCCTCCCTAACCATTTAAACCTTTTTTGTTTTTCATATCTAAAATTGTTTTCATTCAAATATTTAGTAACTTCTTTTTCTAACTTACTTTCATTACAAACTGGACAACCACATCCACTCAAATGACTAAATGCCCCTTGCCAAAATTTATGCCCGCATTTTTTACATTGAATATGGATTTTAGCTTTAGCTGTTACATATTCAGTTAAATATTCATATTCGTCCGTAAATGCTTTCTTGAGAAATTCTTCATTACTTAGACGGTTTTTTATGCCACCTGATTCATTGCCACATAACGGGCATCCTTGTCCTCCCAAATGCTTATTTGGAGTTTTAGAAAATTTACCATGTTCTTTACCAGTTTCGAAATCTATTTTGTGACATATTATAGTAACATGAGTAGAAGAATCTTTATAATGAGTTAATGAATAATCATATAAAGGATTACCGTTTTTATCTTTATAAACTTCTTTCGCTTTGTTTATAAAAAAGTTTTTATCCATAAAATGTCCAGTACATTTAGGACAATTTTTACCTTTTATATGGTTAGCGGGTGTCTGCCAAAACTCACCATGTTCTTTACAAATAATGCAGATTTTAGTGCTATTGTTAACATAAACCACTTTAGAATAATCATAAATTTGACCATGAATATTACTTGCTTTCTCTATCCATTCATTAGTGTTATATCTGTGAACACCACTACATTTTGAACATCTTTGACCATTTAGATGGCTATCAGGTGTTTGCAAAAACTCCCCATGTTCGGGACATATTATACATACTTTAACTTTTACTGCTTTATATTCAACTTTTGAATAATCATATTTGTTATTATGAATAACTTTTGCCCTTTTTATAAAAATTTCTTGATTCATGTAATGTCCAGTGCATTTAGGGCAAGTTGACCCTTTTAAATGACTGGTAGGAATTTGCCAAAATTCATTATGCTTTTCCCCTGTTATTTCATCTAATTTGTTACATACAATACAAACCTTTGTCTTTGAATTTACATATTCCACTTTAGAATAATCATATTTATCCCCATGTACTGTTGTTGATTTTTCTATAAATTGTTCTTTTCCCTGTGCCATTTTCTGACGTATCTTTTTATGAGAACATTTCAAACAATCTTTGCCTGATAAATGATTACTGGGGGCTTGATAAAATTCTCCATGCTCTGGACATATTATGCAAACTTTTGTGTGGGTACCAGAATATTCTACTTTCGAATAATCAAATTTATTACCATGAATTTTAATTGATTTTTCTATAAATTCAGATGTTCTAATTTGAAGATTTTTACTCATTACTTCAATACATTATTGGAATTATTTGTAAAATATCAACTTATCGCTGAACAGTATTGTGTTTATGCATAACTGTTTATACAAGTAACAATTCAATCTATTTTTTCTATTCGACAGGATAGTTGTAACTTTAGGCAATGCAATATACGTCAAAATAACAGGAAAGTTTTAATTCTATTCATAAGAAAAAAAGGAAGTTCTAAAAACAAAAAAAAGACCTGGTCGTAAGATCAGGCTTTATTGCTTTTAGATTTCACCAAATTGATTAAGTTGTACCTCAACGACCACTACTTCGGAATTATGGCAATACAAATCGTTGTATTTAGCAAAGTCAATTGCTTTGTTTCTGCTGTCAAAAGCACCAAAAAAAACTCTTGATGCTCTTGATTTCCAATTGTCTGTTTGAAATAATAAAAAAATGCTCATAGGAGTAATTTTAAAGGTTAATTAATCAGTTTTTCTTGCAATAGCGGTATAAAATAACCCTACGCATATCGTTAATAAGATTGATGTTCTGGTGGAATTGCTTTTCTTTTTGTTCCAGAAGTTTTAACGTCGAAATTTGTTTTTGATGTTCTTCATATTCCTGCATCATCAAATTTGCTTTTAAATTAAACTCTTTTGAAAAATTTTGAAGTCGTAAAAACGGAATTACCGAACCTACTAAAAATGGATGCCAAAATTTAGTTTTCCATAAGCTGTAAGCAATAAAATAGCTATTCTCGCAATCTTCTTCATTTTGAAAAATAACAACAAAACTGTTCGTAAATGGCTCTTTTTGGGGTTTACCGCTGTTCATCCCTTTGTTCAGAATGAACAAATGAGGTTTGCTGTAGCGTGTGTCTTTTTGGTGTGTCTTAATGATGAAATTAGGCATAGCTTCAGATTTAAAGGTTAGCTTTTCTTCTCATTTCTTCGCTGTTTCTGATAAATGCCTTAGTGCCTCGCTGCGCTCTGCACCAATAAATCATTTCAAAAGAAAAAGAAAAAAAAGAAAGCCGTTTTTCAAGTGGAAGGTTTCAAAAAAGCAAGTTTTTCAGAAAAAATACTACCCTAAATAGAAGTGTTCAGTAAAATAGTCAGTCGGAAAAATAAGGGTGGAGATTTTTTATGAAACCCGAAGGGCTTGAACTTGCTTTTTTGAATACCTGGAACTTAGTTTTGCTCTCTTTTTTTTATTTTTTATTTTTTATTTTGAAATATCTACTCAAATTTCATTGCATTTTTTGGATGAAATTTTGAGAGAATGAGTGTTGTTTTTTTGCAGGAGTGTTCTTGAAAGGGTATCCAATTTTTTGGACGGATGGAAATCCAAATCCAAATAATAAAAACGTTTTTCATCTGGCTGAAAATTTGGATACTCTTTCGTTTGTGTTTATTTATTTTTTTTATTGGTCAAACGTAATGGTCATTTCTACTCATTTGATTTTTGAGGATGCTTGAGTAGTGTTCCGTAATCAGTGGTTAGTGTTCAGTCGGAAAGTTGATATGGAAATGGGAAGCATCTTCAAAAAACAATGCTAAAACTTACCTAGTGCGATGGGGCAGTAGCGCAGGCAAGGGTATTATTTGTTTATTGGGATGTTCTGATTGGTTTAACGGAAAAGCTGCTGCCATATACTTGAAAGAAATACAATCTTTATAGTGTGTCATTACTATTATTATGAACGGTATGGCATCGGCTTTTCCGTTAAAGCAATTACTGCTGTTTTTCTGGCAAATAAAAAATAATACTCTTGCTTGGGATTTTGGTTTTGTGGGTAATGAAATGGCTTTTACTATAGGCAAATAAACTAAAATTCTAAAGCCATTTTATTACTTACAAAAGCAATGAAAATACTTCCTATGTTACCGCCTAGATGATAAAAACAGTGAATGCAAAAGTTCTTAAAAGCAATGATAACCTTAAAGTTTCAGATGAAATACAAGACATTGTTAAAGACAGTGGCGAAGGACGGTATTTTTTTGTAGCTGGGTGGTGCGATTGGAGCTGCAAAAAATGTTGTCCTGAAGCCACTGGCAAGCGCGTTGGATGAGCGGCTTTTTTACATAATGTTATTATAGTGCATCCGTTGGTTTCATTAGATGCAGGATATTTCTTCATGCACTATAATGCCACATTATGTAACTAAGCTTTTGAGAAAAAATTACTGGCATGAGTTGCGTAGCGTACGCGTTTTTGTTTTGAGCGCTGGACAAGCTCTTTGACTGATGGCTTATTGGTTTTTGATTATTAAATAAAGATTTCTAGCCAACAGGCAAAGTGCTTGATGTGCGTTGGTACAAAAACCATGACAGTAATTTTTTTAGGAGCGTTGGGAAGGAGTGGCAATTGGAAGACAAACGCTCTCTTTAGATAACTGGACTTACTCTTTTTTTGTAATATGCGGTGATTCCGACCTATATTTACCGCAAAAATGCGGTGATAATATAAAATAATCGCCGCATGATTTGTTATTTGCGGTAAATAAGCTTTATATTTACCGCAAAAATGCGGTGTTATGTATATTCATCAACGAAAAGACTGGACAAAATTTACCTGGGATGCGGAAGTAATTACTCCATTACTTGGAGAAGTTAGACATAAACAAGGTAAGATACTGGGTGTAATGCAAGGACTTGGATTTCGACTGCAAGAGGAAACTGTGCTTAAAACCTTGACTTTGGATGTTGTGAAGTCGAGTGAAATTGAAGGTGAGCAACTGAACCCTGAGCAAGTACGTTCTTCTATTGCAAGACGTTTGGGTATTGAAATAGCCGGAGCTGTAGCTGCAGAACGCAATGTTGAAGGTGTAGTAGAAATGTTATTGGATGCAACACAACGCTATGATGAACCTTTAAGTGATGACCGTTTGTTTGGATGGCATGCAGCGCTGTTTCCGACCGGACGAAGCGGTATGTATAAAATAAAGACGGCTGCTTGGCGTGATGATGCGATGCAGGTTACTTCGGGACCGATGGGAAAGGAAACTGTACATTTTGAAGCACCGAGTGCAGAGAAAGTACCTGCAGAAATGAAAGCCTTTTTAGATTGGTTTAATGCTAACCAAGATATTGACCCAGTACTTAAAGCTGCTTTTGCACATTTGTGGTTTGTGACGATACATCCTTTTGACGATGGCAACGGACGTATTACACGTGCGATAACCGATATGCAATTGGCACGAGCCGACCAAAGCAAACAACGGTTTTATTCGATGTCGGCACAAATACAGGCTGACAGAAAAACCTATTATGAAATATTGGAAAGCACCCAAAAAGGAGATTTGGATATCACACCGTGGCTAACATGGTTTCTTGAATGCTTGTTGCACTCGATGGCACAGACCGATGAAACGATAGCAGCCACTTTGAAACGTGCTCGTTTTTGGGAAACACACCGAACTACAGACTTTAACCCACGTCAACAAAAAATACTTCACTTGTTGCTTGATGATTTTTTTGGTAAATTGACTGTTTCTAAGTACGCCAAAATAACCAAAGTATCTACGGATACCTCACTTAGGGATATACAGGATTTGATGGGTAAAGGTATACTTGAACAGGAAGGTAGTGGAAGAGCAACCTCGTATAAGTTGATACACTAAATTTCAGTATGTGATAATTATAGGTGCATTTTTTAATCAATCTGTAAACATAGTTATTCTAAAATCTAAAGATTTTTCTTTACAGCTAGGACAATAATTATTGACCATATTTAATTTTAAATCAAAGTTATTGATTGTGTTATTATCAAAATTATTTCCTTTTAATATATTATCACTATAAAATAGATATTTGTCAGAATCCTTATGTTCTAAATAGTTAATGTTTTCAAATTTTAAAGTTTCTTTATTAATTGCAGGAACAGGGCAATGTGTTTGATAACTAAATCTTCCACCACCGTATCTGAATTCATTAGAAAAACCACAAGATTTACATTTTGTTGCTATTATGTTTCCCAAATTTATAAAATTAAAATCTTAAATACGTTATTTCACAAGATTTACATTTTCTTCTTGTCTGTTCTATGTCCGCTACACTGAATCGGTTTTCTGATTTTTCGAAAATATCAAGTCCTCTTCCTAAAGTTATTTTCCAACGATTGTCGGCAATAATACTTCTATCGTGAAGGTTTTCAAAACGGTAGGATAAATGTATACCTATTTCCTGAACGCTTTCCTGTATTTCTTCCAAATAAGTTGTGCTATCCTGAAGGTATTCTTCTGTATTCCAAGTAACAATTTCCAAATCAATTTCTTCTTCCAGTTCTTTATTACTGCTTAACATAACGCAGAATTCTAATAAGTTTTTGAATTGGTAAGGTAATCGAATGTATGGATCCTGAATGGTGATTTTGTTTGCTCCTTTGAGGTAAGTAGCAAATAGATTTTTATAAGAAATTCCGGTTTGGTTGTCTTTTATAATGGTTTGATGGGGTGTTAACTGTATTTTTGTTGTCTCTGTAACATTTTTATTTTGAACCTCATTAGTGTTTTCAATAACAATATTTTCAGTAATCTCTAGTTGTTTGGCTTTGATTTCTGTTTGATAATTTAATTTTTCGAGAGTTTCCGGACTTACTTTTATTCCGGAAGATTTTATGGTGTATTCGAAATTTACCGGTTCTGTTCGGAATGTTTCATCAATAATGTATAATTGGTCTTTTACTCTTTTTCTTCCTTCCATAGCAAAGTCCAATAATTCTAATAATTCGGTTTCTGTTATTTCTTTATGAGGATAGATTAATTTCATTAAACCAGAAAACGTTTTACGAATAGCGGTTTTATCTCTTTGAGAAAGTGAACCGTCTAACTCTACGTATTGGTCTAAGATACCACTGTAATCTGATTTACGTAATTCTTTTAAAATTTCTGCCATGTAGTCTACGATGAACCCAAACTCTGTTGAGAATACTGAATTTTTTAAAATGCGTACTTCCCATCCTGGAATGTAAATGTGCATCCGATCGAGGAATGCTCCTTTAATGTATCCTTCAGGAATTGATTCGAAGAGGTGACTGTTTTTTAGCATATAAGGAACTGTATGCTTGGTATTTCCAACGTATGCCAATGAGGCTGTTGCCTGATAGGTTTCTTTCCCTCGATTAAACGATTGATTGGCCATGTAGTTTTGGAGTATTTTTACCAAATCACCGTCTACTTTTTTGGATCCTTTATCCTGTTCGAATTCGTCCAAAGCAATCACATCCCAATAGCCCACTAAACCTATTTTATTCCCTGTATTGTTTACGAATAACCTCGCTTTTGAAACATCACCTCCAGAAACTAAAACACCATGAGGAGACAACTCCGAAAAAATATGTGATTTCCCTGTTCCTTTTGGTCCTAATTCAATAAAGTTGTAATTGTTCTCTACATGAGTGATTAAGCGTGATAATTGGATAAGTTTACCTCTTTTATTGAAAAATTCGGGATTTAATCCGATACTATGCATTAATAGATCTATCCATTCATCAGTCGTGAAATTCTTTCTTGCTTCTAAATATTCTGGAACACTTATATTTGATACTTGAATTGGTTTTACATCTTCTATCAGCCATCTAACTTTTATGTCTTCTTCGTGGGAGTACCCCATATTTACAATGCACCAAACACCACTACCACTTAATAATTTTTGGTTTTGCATCACTATATTGTCAGAGATTTGAATGTTTCTTACCCCTAAATTTGCTAATTCAGCTTCGTAGATGTTTGCTCTATCATTTAAGGAAACATTTACCTTATCAATTATTTTATAGCTTTGTTTGTCTCTAATATTTGCTTTAACAACTTCAGATTCGCTTCTATGGACATAATTGTTTTTAATGATGTCTTTTACTTTTTCAATTCCTTCTTCAATAATGGCTTGATCGTCCACTGCGCAATATTGCCCTAATAAATATTCTAAAACATACGTTGGAACTACTGCATTACCTTTAATCTTAGAAGTAAGGTCTTTACGAACTACTTTGCCTTCAAAATACTTTACTATTTTTTCTTTTAACACCATAATTATACGTTTAAAAATCCATTTCCATTAATGTACTAATTGTAATTAAGTCATTAAGAATTGGGTTTAATTTATCTTTTGGATTATATGCTTTTAAATGACAGAATGAAGCTTTTGAACCTAAAGAATTTAATGTTAGAATTATTTCAAAAACTCTTTCTTTAGGGTTAGCAGATGTTGCATTACATGATAGTTCTACTTCGTTGGAAACTAATTCACCATTGTCATTAAATAAGCCTATTACAATATCTAAACTTTTTAATTCATTAGATACTGGTTCGTTTTGCAGTAACGCCACTTTTATATTTCCAGTGGTAATTTTATTGGTATTGTCAATTCTTCTGAATGTTACCGTTTCAGTTGTTTCCTTTTTTTGTTTGTAATATTTAATTACTGGTGTAATTACTTCTTGGATGCTTGCCCCACCATGAACAAATTGTAATCCAATATTACCTTGTCTTCTGTATCTATTTATTGCTCTAGGAATAGTAATTTTTAAATCGGTTTCACAATTGGTTGTGTTTTTCATATCGAATACATACCCATCTTGTTTTCCTTCAAATTTTTCTCCAATTACGAAACGAGAATTATCTTTACTATATCCTTTTGTTTTAGGTGTTGTTTCTTTGTCATTTTCTTTTAATTCGTTGTAATTGAAAAGAAATCCATGATCAGCAGTAACTAAAACATGCAAAATATTCCAACCGTGAATTTTTTTGATAAGTCTTTTAATTTGGTCTACTACTTTACTCGTTTCTTCAAAAGTTTCGTGTTCCGTTCTCTTTTTATCTCCAATAGCATCCATCCAATCGTGATAGATATAGACTAATTTATTCTTGATAAAAAACTGTCTACCGGTATCTCTGTCAAATTTTATTATCTCTGCATAATCAATCGTTACACTTTCTGGAACATTATCTTGTAATATGGCTTGACGATTTTGACTATTTGTTGGCTTACCATTAATTTTAAAAACTAAATCTTGTTCTCCTTTTTCGACCGTTATTCCTTTATTTGGAAGTAAATTTGACATTCCTAAGTTTGTGTAAGAAGGTACAGAGGCTAGACAAGGTTGAATTGTTAAGTTATTTTTGCTATCTGCCAACAAGTCGTTGTATAGTTCATGTCCTAATTCATAACGAAATGCATCTGAAATGATTACCGCCATTTTATAATCTACTTCACCTAAATTATCTTGGTAAAAATTAAATTGCTTGTTGCAGTCTATGTTGTGAAAATTAAAGTCCTTTTCTTCTAAAAGCTTTTGCCATTCACTATTGTACTCAATTAAAAATCTATCGTACTTGTTATTTAATTTTGAAAAAACAGGTAATGCTATTGTTTCAAATTCTTCAAGATGATCTCTTACTTTATCAAAAGCAATTACTGCTTTTCGATAATTATAGTCTACTTTGTGTAGCTCAGTTGTGTATTCCTTTATATACTGTTCTGCTGAATTGAAACGAAATGACTTATAGCTTTCTAATACGGCATACATACTTGAAGCATGGTATAGAAAATCTATTTGATCTTTAATGTATTCGCTACTATTTTCCTCTTTTCTCCATCTAATACATTCCTCTTTTGTTTTAAATGTATTGTCTTCGACTTCATTGTAAAGCATTTTAAGAATGCTTTCAATCATTTCTTCAGAATAATATTCGTATTCTACTTCTGTACCATACCATTTTAATATGGATAGGGTGTTTATTTTATTCCCAATACTATTTAAGATTTTTTCTATAATTGCCTGATTGTTTTGTTGTTTTTGCCAAATATCATAAAACTTTAACAGCTTAAAGGTGTCAGCTGCTCGTTTAATTTTAAGCGTACTATAGGTGTCTTCTTTTACTGTTTTTGGAACATTTGCTGTGAGGATATTGTATTTTAACTTTATAATCCAATTTGAAGCTGAATCAATTGAAAGATTTTCTTCTTTAGTATCTAATAATACATTGAACCATTTTACTAGTATTACATCTAATTCATATTCTTTTAATGCTTTATTCACTTTATTGAATTTATTTTCATCCAATGTAAGATTCAACCATTTGTTCATACAGTTGAATTTATCTTCTACACTATTGAATTCTAAAAGAATTGAAATTAAACCTCGTTTTAAACTATCCTCGTTAAAATAGTCTGGGTCTAGTATATTTGCTAACTTTTTTTGATTGTTTTTTGTTTTTAGTAATTTAAAGTATTTGTTTACTGTTGCGGTATATTGTTCGTGTAACTTGTACTCGGTCATAAACTCAGATACCTCATCGAGTCTCAATTCGATGTTTGCCGATAACAAATCTAATAGAGGATACTTTCTTATTTTTTTACCTTCTGGTTTTGCAAAAGCATGATACAATACTATTTTACTATCCTTCCATTCTTTATCCAATTTGAATTTTAGTTCAAAATAATTTTTATTTACTTCAACTACTTTAATACCCGCTTCTTCAATAGCAGCTAGTTCTTCTTTCTTTGAACCATCGGTATCAAAATAGAAGATTATTTTTTTATCACTATTTGCTAGTGTTTGTATTACCTTTTCTGCAAACATCTTTATATAATTAAATGTGAGTTGCCTATGTTTTCTTTAAATTGAGTGTCTACTTTTGCCTCTTCGGCAAATGTGTACCAATTTGTAACCGTTTTACTAATCTGATCAATAATGCTGTTGGCCTTTTTAATATTCATTGATTTGGCTACAACTAAAAGGTCGTCTTTTGTAATGCCTTTTCTTTTTCCATTAATACTCAAATTGTGTTGGCTTACCCAATCACTATCCGGACGATAGGCAAAACAAATATCGTAGGCAGGAGCTAATTCCCATTCTCCTTCTTTTTTTAATCTAAAGGCAAAGTTTTTTGTGTGATCATCACAATTTCTAGCGATTACATTAAAGACCATTCTTTTAAACATTTGTTCTGCTTGTGGATAGGGGAGTCTTAATAAACGCATGGTTTGAAACAGTTGTTCATAACTAAAACTTGTGATTTGACTAAAATCATAGTGTTGCATGGCACATAAGGTTTGTATGTGGTGTTTTTGTTCACCACCTTCGCGATCAAATCGTTTGGTCATGAAATGTGCTCTGCCATTTTCCTCCATCAATCGACACTCCATCATTTCTATTTCACATGCTTTAGCCATTAGGTAATATGCCATTTCTATTCTGCCATAACCTGTGCTTTCGCCAAATTGCACATCGCTTACGGTATCTAATTTAATTAGCCAGTGTTCAAAACCTTTTGGAGCAATTGTTTGCCCCGATTTTACTTGCCCTGTTTTTTCATTGTAGGCAATAATCGCTTTTGGGCGTGCCCCGCCTGCTGAGGTTCCTATTTTAAGGATGTCTAGCATGGCTTTTTGTTCATTATCGCTTAAATTGGTTTCAAAACTTTCTCTTTTAGCCAGCATTTTTTGGGAAATGCTTACCAAACTATCTATTTCAATGTCAAAAGCTCTTTTATTTGGTTTTAACTGAGAAGGTTCAAACTCTAATGCTCCCATACCTCGTGTTCCTATAAAACATAAAAGTTCTACCGGATTCATACTATTTTCTGGACGCCCTTGTTGTGCTAACCAACTGTTGATTAATTGATTTCCGTAATCATCTGGTAATACATCTGCTAATAGACCTGGTAAGCCTTTAAATGTTTTTACATCTCTGAGCTCTGGAAATGAAAAAATACGCTTGTTGCTGTTTGCAATTGGCATTTTAAGTGGTGCTAAATCAGTTTTAGTAGTTATGAACTTTGGGTCATACTCAAAACTAGCTAGACCTGTCTCGGTATTCCACGCTACAGCACCGACTGTTTCTCCCCATATTTTAACGAAAGCGGTTGTAATCATTACCAATCTGATTTTTTGGTGTTGTCGTTATCTGTATTTCTAGCTCGTTGTCTTTTTTGCTGTTCTTGCTTTGCGAGTTCTAAAGGACTAATTTCTTCTTGAATTTTGAATGTATTCATTACATATAGCACATCTAACACCCGAAGTACTTGTAGGAGTGTTGGTACCGTAATGTTTTCTCCTTTTTCTAACAAACTTAATGTAGAACGACTAATGTTTGCCGCATTAGCTACTTCTTCTTGTGTTTTGTTTTGTGCTAAACGATGGTGTTTTACGAATGTTCCAATAGTTTGTGCCAGCGCTGCATCGCTCATTGAAACCCAGTCTATGTATTGTTTATCATTCATAAATCGTGTTTTTTGGTTTTAATGACTGATATGTCATACAAATTTAATTAATTAAATTGAATTAAATAACAGTAATGGTATTTTATTTTTTTTCTCCAGTTTTATAATTATAAACCTCGTTTCTTTCTAAATGTCCTAATTTATTATCCACTTGAAATTTTAGTTTTTGGTGTCTTGGATTATTTGGATTGAAAGCTGCATTAGTTAATAAGTTTTGATATCTCATGTCAATTTTCTCTTGAGAACAGCAATTATCACATTTATCACATATATACCATCCATTAGAACAAGCTTTTGAAACTCTAGTATCAATAATATTTAGACATCTCCAATTTAAACAATGTGTTAAATAAACTGTTTTATGAAATTCACTACAATTTGAATCTGTACAATGAAAAGTATTTACTCTGTAAAATGCGAATTCTGAAGTTGCTGCATCTCGCATTAATTTATTGCATGAATTGCATTTTAATTTTTCTAACAGACGGTTAACTCTGTTTACGACAGACACAAATCTATAATACAAATCATTATCGAACGGAATTCCTAAAATTATAATAAAATCTCTTAAAGTATATTTTTCCCACTGAAATGGATTGTAATTTTTTTGACATGGACTGTAGCACTTACTATTGCAACACCAATAAAAATTTGATTTTAAGTTTTCATCAAATTGAGATTTAACGGCATCACAAAAAGTTAATCCATCGGGTATTCCATAGTTCTCAGTGTGGAATATATTACGCTTCTTTGACCACTTGAAATTATAATAAATCCCATTAATACAAACTGATTTATTTTCCTTGTTCAACCAATAGCTTTTGCCGTTAATATTAATTTGACTATCGCTAACCGGAAATTCATGACCACCAATATTAACATACCATTCTTCTCTGTTATTCGAATCATAACTGAATGCTTTCCATGTTCTTCCTCCACATTTATCCAATAATTCATCAATATCAATAAGTTCGTTTAAATTCTCATTGAGACGCTGACTAACTAATTCAAATATTGTTTTGTCTTGAATAAATTGATTGTTTAGTTTTAATGAATTCAGCACATAAAGAGCAATCCTAACATTTAAATTTATAGATGGATTACTTGCCAAATTTTCGAATTTGTTAAATAATTCTGCAGAAATCAGCGATTTTTTCAGATGTATAAGTGAAAAGATTTTTTGTAAAAATATAAATTGGTTTTTATCATCAAACGTTTGCAAAAATTCAAGAGCTTGATATAAATCAATAGTATTTATATAATCATAGTACCATAAAGTAACTAGTTTGGGAAAAGAAACAAGTTCACTTATGTATGTATAAAAATTATTTTTATACTCGATATTATTTTCAAAAAAATCACTAAATTTTAAAAGTTCGTTAAAAACTAAATCTTCCTCAGGATTAATAAATTTTGGAAAAAAACATTTAGCAATATCAATATTTTCCTTAATTGCATTTTCGGCTAAAAACTTCTTTAAAATAATTAATTTTGTTATTTCAAAGCTGAATTCTTGTTTAGAACATACTTCATCAATTATTTTTGTTCTGTCTATACTTGTAAATTTAAACAAACCAGTTGTGTTTTCTGGAGTTGAACGACTTCTGTATATTTTATCAATTTCACATATTATTTTTACTAAAGTGATTATTTCACTTAAATTTTCGACTTTTACAAGGTATTGTATAAAATGTTCATTTGTAAAACTTATTTCAAATGGATTATTTTCAATTTGATAATAATTACTTTTATTTTTATTAAAATAAGAGTTATAAAGCCATATTGCTACTTTGTAACTTTCAAGAAATTCATTTTCGATAATTTGAATTTCACATTTAGAAATTTCAAAAACTAAAAATATTACATTGCAGAATGAACTTAAAGAATTATCATACTTGATTTTTTGAAATTCAGATAATAAAAATTCATTTCGGAATTCTAAAGATGTATTTAAAAAATCATTTCGTGTTAACTTATTTATATTTTCTAAAATAAATTCATTACCCGGAACAAAATATCTCGTTTCTTTCCAGAAATTGAATATAGTATCATTTGGAAGTTTTGAATTTACTATATCAATTACCTTTAATTTTGAATATTTCCATTTATAATTTCCAATAACAGTTAAAAATTCTTTAAACCTTGATAATTCATCTTTGTTTTCTGAATTATTAGTAATAATTAATTCTATGTTTTTACTAATAAGATTTTCATACAATTCTGAAAATATTTCACTTTCAATTAAACAATTGATTGATTCTACAATTTTTAAGGTTTCTGTATTATTAAATGCTGAATAATCATTAATTTGATTAGAAATAATCTTGTAACAAATATTTTCTTTATTTTCTAATGCAATAATTTTTTTTAAACTATAGCTATCTATTACTTCATAATTTTTTAAAAAAATAGCATCTGGAAATTCAAAATAATTATTATTCATATTGAAATCAATAAAAGATCTCGATTTAACTAAATAATGGTCTTCATTACTCCATAATTCAAACAAAAATTCTTCATTGATTTTAGATAAGAAATGTTTAAATGTTTTTCTTAATAATTCACTGTTAGAAATAATTGATGGTAAATTATTATCTGCAGCATCAACAAAAGTATTGTTGACTTTTAAGTCTTTAATAGCTTCTCTTGTTGCACTAAATAATTTCTTGATTTTTTCTATAGAATTCCAATGATTTTCATCGAAGTAATTAGTAAAGTAATTATAAATAGTTTCAGCATCTTTATGACGTAAAAGTTGATATAAAGCACTATCGAAAATACTACAATCCCTATATTCTTTTCTAATATATTCATTACCCCATCGGCTTTTACCTTTAATCGTAAATTCTATATTTACTTTAGGATTGCTTTCTACTAATGACATTATATAAAGAAAATGCTCGTAGGTATCTGGATTTGAAACATTTGTTGCTTTGTTGCCTTTATTGTTGGTTTCAATGTCAAAAAACAAAGCTTTGAGTTTGAGAACCTTTTCTGGTTTAACAATAAACTGATCAATATGTAAAAAAACATCATCGCCATTTACAGTTCCTACACGACCAAATCCTTTATCGTTATCAAACCATTTTACAAGTCCTAAATGCATCATATTAAAAAGTTTAAAAGGAATTATTTAAAATAGGTAATACGCCATTTTGAGTATAAAAATTATACAACAACACCGCTTCCAAATAAGAAGGTGGTGTTTGTATATTTGTTTTAAGGATATGAAATGTTAAAGAATTTACATTACTATTTTGCATAAAATTACTAATATAATCATTTGTGAGAATATCTTTTCCATTTACTTTACCTCTTGATGCAATCAAACGATTTTCAATGGAATGTGAACCTAACTGGCCGTTTGTTTTTACTTTACCTGCCATTCCTATATAAACAATCTCTCCTGTTATCGTGTTTTCCCATAGATAAACGCCATAAGTATTTATAGGTACTTGTTGTCGTATTAATTGGTTGTATGCATTTCTACCATTTGGTTGCAAAAACAATTGTTGTGGTACTTCAAAAACAATATTGTTTTCAATGTAAGGATTGGCACTATGCATAAGTTCAGGTATAGTCATAATTTGATTTTAAAAATTATCCATCACAAATTTCACAATCTTAGTTTTACGGTTAGTGATTGCTTCCTTATCCCAAAGTCCACTTTCAGTTATGAAATCTTTGATTTCTCGTTGTTGTGCTAAATGATTGTATGAGTTTATTTTATCTTTTAAATGATTGTTACTTACACTGCAATTATGTGATTTTGAAAGCAATAAATAATTTCCAAGACAGTTTAAATATTGCTGTCTGAATTCCTCATCATATACTCCATAACCATGAGGTTTTACTGATGGTTCAGTGGTTGGTGCTAAATGCTCTAACTCTGGATTTTCTATCTTATCAAATCTTGATTGTGCGTAACCCGATTTTCCTTCAGCTTCTAATTTGTTTTCGTATTTCCATAAAATAAACTTTGCCACTGAATGATTTAAACTGCCTTGAATTGCTTTTTCAAGTTCAATATTATTCCAGTAATCCCACCAACCGTTCTGTGTATTTCTAATGAAATGTATTCGGCTTGTTATTGGATGAATGTCGGTGTTGTTTTTTGTAAACCCTTGGTAAACATCATTAAGTCGAGAGGTTATATCAGCTCTAGTACCTATCAATCTATTGCGGAGAACTATAGTCTCAAAATTTAGACATAATTCTGAAATTACAGTGATTGATAATCCAAAGCGATAAGATTTTAAAATAAAAGGCACTGCTATACCAATTCCTCCTAATGTAATAAATGAATGAATGGCAAAATTTTCTCTTTCATCTTTTCCGAAAAAGCGTGTTAGGTGTTCAAAACTAATGGCTAAACTTTTAGTAAACTCTTTGACAAACTCAATTCCATTATTTTTTGTTAGTTCTTCGTTTACTCTATTAACAGCATTGTTTTCCCAAAGCGAATTGAAATGAACTCTAAGTGTGTAGGTTAATACATCGTCTTCACTGATTTTATATTCAATAGAAGAAATAGATTTATATATTTTTTCAAAACGCTCTTTAATTTCATTAATTACAGCTTCTTTTTCGTCACCACCATATAAATGTACTTGGTACATGAATTGCGCTTTGATGATTTCCAAGTTGGTAGGCTTTTTTCCTCTGTTGTTTTGGAAAATAAACATCTGAATTGCTTCTGACTCGTCTGTTACTTCATGAGTGGTACAAACTGCAGTTGTAATTGCTTTAAGTATTCTGGTACAATAGTCTTCATTTTTTTCTTTTAATGCATTATTAAAATAGTCAAAGGCAGCTACTATACGTTTTCCTGATTCTGTTTCAATTCCGTTCTTGTCTTTTCTTTCTTGCGTAATTACATAATCTTTAAAAAGCAAATTGTCATAATCCACCGTTTCAAAATGAATGGTACTTTTTCTTTTAATCATAGTTTCATATAGAAACTCTTCATTTTCTGTCCAATCTCTAAATTCGGTTATTTTTTTAAAAATTGCCGATAGGAAAATTACAATTGTGGTTAGTCTTTGTTGCCCATCAATAATGTTGAACAAATAATCGCCTTTTTTTTCAAAAAGGAAATGTCCAAAGTAATAGGGAGAAGTTGGATTACTTTTTAAATATTCTTCTAAATCTTGAATAAAAACATCAATTTGTGTAGCTCTGGTTCTATTTTCTTTTGGAATTTCCCATGCATAGGCTCTTTGGTAACTTGGAACTACTACTTTATTTCTTCCGTTTAGGATTTCTCCAATTGTTGTTTTTGCTTCCATTTAATGGATTGTATATTGTGTATTTATAGTTCTCGATTAGCTTCGCTCTGTCCGGCTTTGCCTTGAGTCATTTTTTATTCCGATTCTCTGCATACAAAACACTCGAACTGACGTTTTTTTATTTTGATTTCGACTCCGCTCAATCTGACATAAAAAATAGCATTTTTATACTGTTTATTAGATTTCTGCTTATATCTTCGCTACGGCTCCTTCAAATTTTGCATAATTCACGGTTACGCCATCGTCTAAATCGAAGGTTATTTCTTGATTAGCTAGTTCTTTTAGTACTTCGTTGTAGTCGCGGCATTCTATTTCCCAAGTGCGTAGTTTTTCTAAGCGTTTGAGTTCGTTTTTAGATAGATTGGCTTCGTTGGTAACGAGTTTTTCGATTTCTAGTTTGATCCATTCCTGGTGTGGGTGCAGGTAGTTGCGTTGTATTTTGCTTACGGTGTATTTGTCCATACGGTGCATGTATGCTACTACTTTGAACGCTGCTGCTTGTGGCTTTTTAGGATTGGAACTGAACAACCAATAAATAGGTTTCTTTTTGTACATGCTGGTATGATAGCCCCAGAATTTCTCTGTTAACCATTTGTCAAGATCAGTGCCTAAACATTCGTTGACAAAGTTTAGGTTTTCGGTTAACGTATCTTCTCCCCAAAGGTCGTGGATGAGGTTTTTGATGCGTACTAAAGCATCATCAGGGAAGGCACATTCGCTGCCCATGAGTGGGATGATGGCATCGTCGTCGATTATAAATTGGAAGCTGCCTCTCGACTCCGCTCGAGGTGACACTGGTGGTGCTTCGTAAGGTGCCAATTCTTCCTCAGTAGGGTTAGGATGGGCGATGTGTAAACCGGGTTTGTCTAAGCGGTAACGCCCCATGAATAGGCCGATGCTGTAACTTAAAAACTGACTGATTACCTCATCTTTGTATATAGGTAGCTCAACTGCTTCTTTGCCATTTGTTCTAAAAACCGGTTCTAATTGCTCTAACGCATTACGGTCTAACTCTTCTTGTAAAATGGTAATGTCTTTTAAAGCTACTTCTGGGGTTAGCTCTTCTTGTAAGCCATAAATATCTATAAAAATGCGGTTGAGTTCTTCCTCGTTTTCGTGCAATTGAAAGAAATCTTGGGTTACACTATGTTGCCATTTTTGGTAGGCTTCTTTTAATGAAGTACTATTGTTTAGTAATGGTGATTGTTCAAAATCCCATGAGGTTTCTCTGGAGTTCCAGTCTTTTCTACTTAGATCAATAGAATTAATGGTTAATTTGTTTATATCTGTTAATTTATCTGGGAATTGAACGGGAACTGAACTAATATCATTTGCTTGAAAATTTACAGTTGGAGCTACAGCTTGTAAAAATAAAAAACCGACATTAGAGTTTAATAATGCAATAAAAAAATATAATTCATCTGATGAGGGAAAAGATGACATACCGGAAATATCAAAAATATATCCGTCGTCTTTAAATCTAACACCAAAGTTGTTGAAACCAAAAAAAGACCAAGTTATACCTTTTTTAAAATAATAGTTTTTACCTCTAAAACTGGTCATCCCATTATTGTAAATGTCTCTACCTCCTGATTCCCAATTTACAATATATTCATTATTTCCAAACCATCTTCTAAATTCACCACCTTTATTATAAGGGAACCACTTATATGAACTTGATTCTGCTTCAAGCCTATCCTTAAGAAAGAAACCAATTTTAGATTTACTTACTTCTTGCCAATATCTTACAAATCTGTTATTATCTGAGGTCATCATACCAACCACCGGTGGACAGATATCTTTTATAGTTTTATTTTTATATTTATCTAGTGCATTTGAAGATAACCAATATGAGATTGTTTTTTGTGGGATTTTTAAATATTCAGATTGTTTGTGTCTAAAATATTTAAATTCATTATCCAAAAAATAATTTTCTTTTATTTCAATATTTTCGACATTACCAATTTTATCGTAAAGACCTCTATAGACACCTTTTAATTCTGTTAAGCTTTTATTTTTTACTAAAGTAAAAGATACTGAACCGAAATCAGAACCAAAAACACCTCTACCAAAATGTAGCACTGAAGAAAAATAAATGTTTTTAAGTAGATTAATCCTTAATTCTTCGTAAGTACTTAAAAACATCCAAGATGGAATATTTATAATAGCAGTAGAACCATTATCAATTAAAAGATTCAAATTGACTTCCATAAAGGTAGTCATTAAATCATTCCATGAATTTGGATATTCATATTGTAAATACTCTTTCAACTCTGCATTCATACTTTTTTGTCCCATGTATGGTGGATTTGCTACCACCGCTGTATACTTTTTGGTCATTACCAACAGGACTTCTAAAAAAGGTTTTAGGTTGTTCCAGAGATCTGTTTGTAGAAAATCTAGTTTTCCTTGAAGTTGTTTATTATTCCAGTCTTGAAATTGATTTTCTATTAAGTTAAAAGTTTCAGGTTTCAGGTTTAATTTTAATGCAGCACCAATGTTTTTTCCTTGTTGTAATAAGGATAAAGCGGTTGCTATTTCTTTAATTGTTTTATAATCTGATGTTTGAATAAATTCGCTGATAGGTTTGTACGTTCTTACAATGACAGAAGTTATATTCTTACTGTTAAGGTTTTTAATAACTTCATCTGTAATTGTTTTAGATTTTTCAACAATTACATCTTTACGATCAATTGAAACTACTTCACCAGTGTCCTCATCTTCGTAATCTATTTTGTATTTATCTACTACGTCTTCTGCTAATTGATAGTCCAAATATTCTTTTAAACGCGAAACGCTAATGGCCTCTGGAGTAAATATGTAATCAATCGTATTTTCTGGGAAACTGTAAATGTGAGGTAAAACTAGTGGATTGCTATCGGAAGCGTTTAGTATTTCAGGATAAAACTCGGCTGCTTTTAACAATACGGCAAAACGCGCTAATTGCATGGCACGGTCATCAATGTCTAAACCAAACAGGTTGTTTTGTAAAATACTGATTACGGCATTTTTGGCGGTGTAGCCTTGTTCGCGGTACATTTTGAATAATAACTCAAAACCGGTAACTAAAATGTGTCCGCTTCCTGATGCTGGATCGATTAGGGTTAGGTCTTCTAAGTTATGAATTAAGCCTCTCGACTCCGCTCGAGGTGACAATGTATCTTCTTCGTTTTCGACTAGGTATTTCATTTCTGATTTTAAATCAGAGGTTTTGTCGTAGTCGAGATAGATTTTACCTACGGTGTTTTCTACCATGTATTTTACAATCCATTTGGGAGTAAAGATTTGGGTAGCGGCAGGAATGTCTTCGGGTCTTGCTTTTTTGTTGGCTTTGAAGCCTTTAAATACTTCGTCTTTTTTATCGGAAATATAGAACTGGTACAACCAACCAATAAGTTCTACTTCTTGGAATTGTTCGTCTTCTATGGCATCGCTGTTGATTAAGTCGATAATTCCATTACGAGCCAATAGGTTTGTTGGCAAAAGTATTTCAGTATAATCGTCGATACGACCAAACACATCGTGAATGAGTGTGTTGTTGTTACACAAACGGGTTAGTAACAAGCCCAATGCTTGTTCTTCTTGGTCTGCTAGTAAATATTCTTGTAAGAGGTTTACGTATTTTTGTTGTTTGAGTTGGTGTTGCCCTCGTTTGGCTTCTTGTACTATTTGTGGTGTTTTTAAATCTTTTACATATTCTAAAGTAGGTGAAATATAGCCTCTTTTTTCTAGAATTTTAATCGCCATAATTCGGTTGAACCAAGTGTATGCTGCTTCTTCAATAGTGTCTTGAACCGCTTGCTTGTTCGTTAGTTTGGCTTTTAGTTTGTTCCATTTAGGAGGAACACTTTCATCAGTAAAGATATTTCCACGAAATTCGTAACCCCCAACGGTAGGGTTTACTGTTGTAGTTGTATTACCGTTTTCATCGAAACCCCAGTATAAAAGGCGTTGTTTAACGCCTTCCATTAGTAGTAATCGTGCTTGTTTCGCAAATGATTTTATGTTGTTTGTATTCAATTTTCAGTAATTAGTGATTAGTAACAAGTAATTAGTTAAGGAATATTTTTTGGTTTTTAGCTAGTTTTACCATTAGTTTTTCGCGTAGTTTTTTGATGTAATCTTCTAACTGTTCTGCATTTTCAATAGTAGTTGGCGGCATTTCGTTGGCCACACTAATCGTTACACTTTGCGTATAGTCTTTACCTGATTTTTTTGCTTCGGCTTTGGCTTTAAAGTCTTCTAAAATCTTGAAGTTTTCGGCTCTGAAGTCGTTCAGTTTTAGTTGGTAAATTTCCAATTGGTTGAAGCTTTTTTCTTTGGCAATACGCCCAATATAGCTATCATCAGTGGTTAAATTGGGTTCGGTTATACCTAATTCGTTTTTACGGTTGTTGATTTCGGTAAACACCACTTCATAGGCTTTTACGACTTCAATTCTTAGTTCTTTTACTTTTTTGTCTAGTGAATCGTGAATTTCTTTATAGCCTTTTTTCATTTGCGGCAAATTGTCCCAAGGCTCTTTATCGGATTGAATGTAATCGACTAATTTTTGAGCTGTAATTTGTTCGGTTTCATCTAGGGCCGAAAAATTATTTTTATTGTCGTTTATGAAATCTTTAATTTGTTCGTAGGCTTTGAGGTTGTGTTCTACAAACTCTTCGACATACATGTAGTTATCGCGATCTTTTTTTAGTTCGGCTTTGTTTTGGTTTACCAAAAGTAAAACTTGTTCTTGATCACGTGCGGTTTGTAACTCGGCTAAGCCCTTGTGGAATTTTTTGATATGAATACCAAAAGGATAGGCTTCGTATTCCTCTTTTATTTTATTGATTTGAAGTAACTTGTTTGACAATTTAATTTTCAGCTGGTCTGTTGCTTCTTTTAAATCATTGCAATCGGTAGCGATTAATGATTCTGCAAAAATTTCATGGTTAATGGTTTTGATAAACTCATTTATTTCTTCTTGCGAATGTGCTTTTTGGCTTAAAATTAAAATAGAATCACGTTCTCTAGTATTTATAGCTTTGTCAGCAAATTGAACTAAATCAATAGTATCGTTTTTCCATTCAAAACGTTTGAGTCCTTTTTGAGCAATTTTAAGCAACATGTCTAAAGTGGCTATGTCTTTCCAACCGTAAGGTACTTTTTCAAATGTTTTAACTACTTCACCCACATTAGGGTTTTCGCCCATAAGGTTAAGCTTGTTGACTAGTTCTTCTTCGGCAGGATCTAATTCGGTATTGGTTTTGGTTTGTTTTGACTTGGCATTTGTAATTAACTCTGCATTAGAGGAAGCATACGCATTACTTAAGGCATGTTTTCTAAAAGTTTCTTCTAAATGCTTTTTGATCATGTCTTCTAAGCGACTTGTAATATTGGCACCAGTTAGTTGGTCTGCAGTAATTATCTGTTGGTTAGAAATAATACTGGTATTCATGAACTTTTGTTCAAAACGCAATTTTATTTCGTTCAACAAAATAATGTTGTTGTTTCTGAAGTTGTTTAGTGTTTCTACACGAGTACCTGTTGCATTTGCTGAATTATTGGCAATGAATTTTTGCGTTCTTACATATTCTAACACTCTGTTTTTTAATTCATTGTCTGTATTGAACCATTCTCCAATTGCTATTACTAAGTCATTCGCCGGACTGTTGATTGCCAGTTGTTGCATATCTGACACATCAAAAACCGAGAATTTTATTTTAAAATCTCCGTTACGAATGATTTCTTTATCATCGATACTGATTGCTGCTTTGAAGTTTCTGTTGCCAAAAAAGTTAATGTCGGGTTTTGGTTTAACCACTTTGTCAATGATGTCCTTGTAGAAATATTCTAATCTGTCTTCCGTATTAATAGAAGTACTTTTGATTAATTGTGCCACATCGATTTCATCGTCTTTCAAGAAACGGTATTTACCTTCGCTAACTTGTATGATGTTTTTGTCTACTAGTAGTTGTAATACTTCTGTTACTTGTTTTTGAATTTCCAGCTTAGGAGCATCTACTGCATTCATCAGTAACAGCGCTAAATTTTCAACTGTTGCTGGAAAATTTACTCTGTGGCTTTCCCCAAGGTTAGAAATCATAAATAATGTATTGACTACTCTTTTTGCAAAAACATCTTCTTTAACTTCCTTGATGTTGTAGGCTCTGTCTAAAATACTACGTGCTACAAAGGTTAAATTTTTATCGAATTGATCGTTGAAAAATAAATCGAAAGGCACAAAATATCCCACTTTGTCTTCTTTACATAGTCCGGCTGTATAATGTGTGATTCCTAAAATGGCTCTTTCTGTATTTTTTACCCCTTGACCAACATACCCCACGTTGCTAAAACTTTCGAATACGTCGGAAATTAATCTAAATTGATAGGGAACAAATGGATAGGTTAATGTAAAATCTTCTTGATTTTTGAAGTTTTCGTATAGGTCGTGGTTGAAAACGAATTGGTTTTCAATGGCACCTTTGTTGTTTTTATAAAAGTCGGAAAGCACACCAATTCCTTCCGATTTTTTTTCTAAAATTCTTTTTTTAGTAATGAAAGTAGCATCTTGGCTTTCTAATGAAATGATGGTTTCGAAACGGCCTAAGATTTTACCGAAGTCTTCTGTTTTGTCGTCAGTATTATTGATTAAATTGGATAAATCTTGTTGGGCAGTACAAACCATCCATATTTTATTGCCAATTTTTGCACCAATTTCTTCTACAATGGTTTGTAAGTTTAATAATAGTGCCGTATTGGAACCAATGTATTGCGAAACCTCATCCAACAGAAATACCAAACGGTAATTGTCTGGTTTAGTTTTTAAAAAATCTTTGAATTCCTCGATAAGGAATTCGATGGTATAGTCTTGTTTCTTGTCTTGTATACTGTTTTTAAGTGATTGGGTATCAATTACAGGATTACATTCTTTAGCAATATCCAACACTTTTCCTAATGACATGCGGATAAAACGCAATTGGTTACCCGACCATTTTTCGTTGAATTCTTGTTCAATTTTTTGTTTGAACTCTTCTAACTTTCCGATTTCATGTAAAGGTTTCTCTAAGTATAAAGCCAAAGCAATATTTGTATTATTAAATCCTCTAAAAAGGTTTAGTTGGTTTAATAATACTCTGGTAATTCGGTCTTTTTGGTCGTCATTATCCGATACTGCATCGATATTGAACATGATTTCTTCAATATCTAAAATGTCTAATTTTTTTTGTAATAAACTTAGTTGACTTGGATTTGGTTCCTCGAGGGCTCCAACGTTTTTAACTGCTTCCTTAAAATTGACAAAGGATTGGTCTCTGAATTGTTTATTTAAACAATAGAATAAGTATTTGATAAAATGCGATTTACCGCTACCGTAATAACCACTAATCCAAACACCTGTTTTACCTTCTTTTTTATTTGCAATAGCGTCTAAAAATTTGTATATATTTTTGGTAATTCCAGTAGTAAAAACATATTCGTTGATTTCTTGATTAACGGAATATTCATCCATTTCACTTACCACTACGGCTGGATTAATTCGTCTTTCAATGTCTTTGTCGTAGAGTTCTTGTATTGCTATCATAGTGCTATTCTATTGCTAAGTATTTGTTTAGATGGTTGGCTCTGTATAGATTATCATCGTTTAGCAGTCCAAACATGTTATAATTATTATTGTCATAGTTTCCAGGATAAAAGACTATTACCTTGAATTCTTTTATTAATTGTTCTGTATTTTTTAAGAAATCGGAAACTCTTAGGTAAGGATAAGCTGTGCCAAATCCATAAAGTACCAAATAAACTTTCTTTTCGTTGTTTTCTCCAAAGTGCTTCTTTACTTTATTTGTGAAGTTATTGTAAAAATTACCTTCATTGATTTCGTCTCGAACCCAAGTAAGTGCTTCTTCATCGTCTTCTTTTTCTTTCTCGCTGATTAAGTCAAATAATGATCTGTTTGCGAATTGTTCGGCTTTTAGATACTCGATCATTTCATCGTACATATTTATGACCAAACTGTCTAAGTAGTTATTTGGTCGTTTCAGTTTTTCAATAAGAAGATTGATTTCCTTACGCATTTCATATTCTTCCGCAGGTTCGTATGTATAGATGTAAACAGGGAAAAACAAATTTCCTGTTCTGGGTTCTTGAAACCCTTTATCAGCCATTAACTCAAAAAGCTTATTACTATTTAACATCGTTATATTTCTTGTTTTTCAATTTCACTTAATAACAATACATCTAAAAACCAAAGGTCACCAGCATTACAACATTCTCTTAAAACCATATTAGAGATTACAGTTTTTTGAATTTTATTTTTTTTTAGCATTCCTAAATCGACAAGCATTTTTAAGGCTACTTGTCCGCATTTGTATATTGATTTTTCAGTAATCTTTTGGAGTTCAGGATGAAAATCCATTTTACGGTATAAGAAGTTTGTGAAATCAGTTACTTCTAATTCATAATCTAAATTTTGCCATTTTTTTAAAACAACTTCCAACATAAAATGTTTGATTATTGGGTAATGTTTGCAAATACCATAGAACAATATCAAATTCTTACCATTTTTGTCTAAAGTTAGAAATGAATCGAGTAATCTTTCATTATTAATTGCTATGACTCTTTTCTCAATTTCATGTTTTAATCTTTTTTTAGAGCTTTCCGCATTAACAGGAATTACATTGTGGTCAATACTTTCATTACCATCGTAGAAATCTTTCATACTACTGATAGCTGAAATATACGCTTCTGTTTCCCTTAAAAGTAAGGCACCAGCTGTAAAGGCAGTACTGTATTTTATTTTTTCTTCTATCATTAGTTTAACACGTTATTATTTTCTGCTAATAATTCTTTGGCTTCAATTTTTAAAAGAGATGCAATTTCATATAATTGTTCAATGCTAGGTTGTCTCCTGTTTTGTGCATAAGCATTAACCATATTATAACTTTTACCTAAATTTTTAGCTAACCAAGTCTGTGTCAGTCCTTTTTTCTCTAATTCTTCTTTAATTCTGTTCATTTGAAAAAATTTAAGGCTAAAAGTAGGATTTTATATTGTATATCACAAAATATGAGATAGTATTCCACAGAAAAACATATTTTATTTTGAATGTATTTTACGGTTTTCAGCATTCTGGAAAATTATCTTTTGTCTTTTGAATTTGTATTAAAAGAAATTAAATTAAACATTTCTCTCATTCTTGATCGTAAACGGTTTCCATAAAGTTTTTCAATTTCTGAAGCTGATAAATTTGTTGTGATGTGGGTTATGGATTTGTTATCGATAAAATGCTCATAGCGAGTAATTAAAATTTCCGCCATTACATTACAATCGTTACCAAAGTGTTTTATTTGTTGTTCAGTACCTAAGTCATCAAAGCAAAAACCTGAAAGTCGCACCTGGTTATTGGATTTGTGCGTGTAAGGATTTAACGCTTCGTAACCTCGTTTTGCAAATTCAAATGAAATCTCTCTGCAGGTTTTGATTTTGTAGTCAGTGTAATGATTTGAGAATGGCTTTAGTAATTGCATGATAGATGTTTTTCCGCAACCAATTGGACCCGATAACAAAATGCCTTTGGAAAGATTTATTTGTAATTTATCTGCTATTATTTGGTCTTTGATCATGTAAATAATCAACTTGTAGATTGTTGGAATATCTTCCTTGCAAATTTTAAAAGATTGGCCATAACGGATTTTACCTTTATGGTTTATGAATAGTAAACAGTTGTTGAAGTCGTATATTTTTTGATTGTTCTTGATGATGAAACAATCGGTTATGTTTGTAATGTTCATTGTTTCAAGTTTTTGTTATAAAGGTTCTGAATAGTTTTTTTCGTTAGGTACGTGTAAGTGATTTGGTTTTATTTTTTCAGAATTTTGTATTTTAAACTTTTCTGAATTTAAAATCCAGTTTCGAGCTGCAGCTTTCCAGTCTTTCATTTTAGATTTTCCGCCAACAAGCCAGCCGTTGCTTTGGAAGTGGTTGTAAAATTTTTCAGCATCGATTTGGGTTGTGTTTTTTTCTTTGAAAAAAACAATCACATTTGACATTTCTGGAGGAATTTGTCCCTCGACTCCGCTCGGGATGACAGTTGTGTTTGTGCCTTTTTTTTTGCACAACTTTTTTTTGATTTGAGTTGCCTTGCCAAGCTCGTGATGACAATGTGGATCATTATTTTTAAACATGTTATTTTTTTTATTTTTAGCTTGTTCTTCTATTTTTACATTGTTTATACTGTTTGTATTGTTTATAATGTTTATAGAAGATACCAGCGCTTGTTCAGTACTTGGCTCGCTACTTGTTTTGTTCTTGTTCACAACTTGTTCATTAGCTTGTTTAGTTTTAAGTTGGGTTACTTCTTTTTTTCGAAGTGGTTTTAACTCATTTGAAAGGTTTACCATTCTAACCATACTTCCTCGAAATGGATTATAGGATGGTTCGTAAATAACATACCCTTTTTCATGTAACTCTCTCATGCATTTGTGGTAAGTAGCTTTTGAGCAAATTTTACTTATTCTCATTACCTCATCGCGCGTTATACTTATTGGGTTTTCAAAACGGTTGAGGTTCCAAAACTGAAATAGTGAAATGTAAAGACTTACATGGGTAGGGTTGAGGTCGTAATCATGGACTAGTTTGTCGAAAAAGCCAGTTAGGTGTTTTATATAGTTCATAAGAGAGAAGTATTAAGGTTAGGTATTAAGTATTATGACTTTTGAGCAATCGCAAACTTCACAAGAGCCATTGCAAATGGTTTGAGTTGATTCCATTATCTTTCAAGCATTTTGTTAATGTCCTCGTATTTGTAGTAAATTATACCGCCGATACGTTTGAATTTAAGTGTTCCGTTTATACGTAGATTTTGAAGTGTTCCCGGAGAGATTTTAAGTAGTTTACGAACTTCAGAAGACTTTAGCCATTGTGGTATTTCTTCTTTTTGAGAAGATGATTTTATTTCGTTTAGTAGTAAGTTACCAAAGTTTAGTAAATCACGTTTTGTTACCACTTGATGGTTTAATAATTCGATGTTGTCGATTTCTGGGAAGAGTTTTTTAGGATGTAAATTCATGATGAAAGTATTTGATTTGATATAGTACAAATTACTTTCAATTGGTTGTTTTTAATTCACAAGGTGTACCCAAGTTGGGAATGATTTTTAATTAAATATTTTATAAAACCTTTCTGTTGTTGGGTTTGAATATTTAACTTTATGAGAAATGAAAATTTACATCGTTTAAAATTTGAGAAAAACACGTTGGATACTCTGAAAAAAGTATACCTGTATAACTTTTCACAAGTTCTACACAAGTTGGGAAAAAAAATCCAAGGTTTTAACCTTGGATTTTATAGTTCATCTTCTTTCATTTTACGGTTGAGGTTCTCCGTAATGGTGTTCAAGAATTTGGTTTGGATGGTTTTTCGTGACTTGATATCAATAAATGCCCTGTAAATATTGTCTTCAATATCCACATTAAACATTTTACCGAAATATGTTGCTATCTCTTTTACATCACAATTTCCAGCATTAATTGCCCCAGACAGATGTAGTGCATAGATTAATTCTACTAAATCTACTTTGGAAGCGGTCCAATTGAGGTTACTGTTTAATAAAGAGTTGTTAATTAAATGATTCCCATTTAATTCTTCTAATTTCTTTTCTAAATAACCTTCAAGAATTTCATTGGCAATAAATGTTGCTAAAATAAAATCATGTGATGTACATAATTTTGAATCTGAAATTAAATGCGAACAGTTATCCCATAAGTTTTTGTATTGCTTACGGACAAAATATTCTTCGTCTTTATAAGATCCTTTTGAACGATAATATTCATAGAATTCTTTATTATTCATACCATACTCATAGAGCTTGACTAATTCCTTTTCATAGTGCTTTTTTTTCTTCTTTTTTGTAGGAGGTAATGAGCCTTCAATTTTTAATAGCTGCTGATGGTATATTATTTTAGAAACCATTTTTGGTTTTAGTTCTTTAAAGAACTGAATTTCCTCTTGAATAGTGCTAAAAATGTGGCTTTTAAGCCATTTACCAAGCTCTTTAAGTTTTTCTTGGATGAATTCAATCATCTTGTGACAAAGCTCTAAAACATCATATTTAGAATTTTTTAATGCCTCATATTCGCATTCAAATTCGTAAAAATAGTTGAAATCATAGGGCTTCATAAAACGACAAAATGGTTAAGTTGAGAGTGTCAAAATAAACCATTTTGTATTAATTTTCTATTCTGTTTTATTGTAAAAAGTTATTAACATCGAACCAAATCAGACAGTACCTAGCTTTTTATCAATTTGTATATTAGAAGCAAATTTTGATTTTAGAATCATCATGTCTTCGCTGATTTTTTTGTCTAAAATTTTAGCATAATGTTGTGTTGTTTTAAGATTTGTATGTCCGAGCATTTTACTTACAGTCTCCAATGGAACGCCATTGGAAAGCGTTACTGTAGTTGCAAAGGTATGACGTGCAATATGGAATGTTAAGTCTTTGTTGATTTCACATACATCTACAATTTCCTTTAGATAGGCATTCATTTTTTGATTTGATAAGATGGGAAGTAGACGATTTTCATTTTTGCAAACAGGATGCTCAGCATATTTATTAATGATTTCTTGTGCTACTGGTAATAATGGAATTTTAGAGGTTGTCTCTGTTTTTTGTCGGTTTTTAAATATCCATTTATCACCATCTATACCCAAAGAAATATTATCAAAAGTTAATTGTTTCACATCGATATAAGCAAGTCCGGTAAAGCAGCTGAAAATGAATATATCGCGAACTAATTCTAATCGTTCTGAAACAAACTTTTTGTTCAATATGGTTTCAATTTCTTTTTCGGTTAGGAATTCTCGAGTGACTTCTTTTACTTTTGATTTGTAGTTTGCAAAAGGATCTTTATTTAACCATCCGTTGGCCAAGCATTGGTTAATGATTTTGTGAAAGTTTTTAATATATTTTACAGCTGTGTTATTAGCACACTTTCTGACACTACGTAAATAGAATTCATATTCCATAATAAATGAATAATCTATCTTTTCAATATTAATATCCGAAATGTTATACTTCCAGAAGAGAAAGTCTTTTGTATGCTTTAAAGAAGTTTGATACCGTTCTAATGTTCCTGGAGCATATTCTTGTCCAACTAGTTCTTTAATTTTACGGTTGTGTTCTTCGAAGATTGGAATAAGCATACGCTCGCGTTCTTTTTTGTCTTGTATCTCGTTCTTGAAGTTCTCATATGTTATTGGTATTTGTTTCATGAACAATTTCTTCTCGATTTCATAAACTTTGGCTCGGAACATTTCAAGATGACTATTTACCGTTCTAGTCTCTTCTGAACTGCCTTTCATTTTCGACATTTCTGTAGACCATCTTTCAGGATTTATGTATTTACCTGTGCTGCTTTCTAATCTTTTCCCTTCAATAGTTATTCTTTGGAAAATTGGTGCTAAGCCTTGGCTATTGGCTTTGGCTCTTTTTAAGTAAAAAAGAATAGTGATTGTTGTGTTCATGGTGGTGACCTTTTTAATTAGTAATTAATTTAAATTTATTACCAACACAAAACAAGATGTCTGTTATTTGAACCCCTTGTTTTTAAAGGGTTACAAGAGATAGGGGTAGCTATTTTAAACAAGTATTCTAGTACCCCGAATTGTACACCTTTAAAATGAGAAACTATGAATATTTTGAATAGGTGTAAAATGAAAAAACCCTCTAAATCATACGATTTAAAGGGTTTTGATTAGGTTTTTTAGAAACCTAGCGGAGAAAGAGGGATTCGAACCCCCGGACCTGTTACAGTCAACAGTTTTCAAGACTGCCGCATTCGACCACTCTGCCATTTCTCCAGTAAGTCGCTATCATTTCCTGATTGCGAGTGCAAATATAGAATGTTTTTCTTGATAAAAAAACACTTTGAACAAAGTAAAATCAAAAAAATATTATTTCAAAAAATCTGCCCCATAAAACAAAACACAAAAACCTGATTAAAAACATTTTACACATTATTTACCAAATACCCCTTAGCTAAATTTTCAAAGAGAAAAAGTTGTTCCCGTTCCCAATCTACACTTTTACCAAGCAAAGAAGCCATTATTACCACCACTACTGGTGCAGCTTCCATCGCCGCCTTCGCATCAAGAAAAAGCAATCTGATTCTTCTTGCCAAAACATCCTCAACATTTAAAGCCATTTCATTTTGCACAGCCCAAACTACTTCAGCTTTAGTGTATGGATACATAGGATGAATTTTTTCAGATAAAGAATTATCTTCAGCTATCATTTGCTCTATTAAAACAGCATCAGAACCATAAATAGCCAAATGTGAATTGATTTTTTCTTTAGAATAGCCATGAATTTTCAAGTGCCTTGTCTTAGATCGAACTGATTTCAAATCAGAAACTTTTGCTGCTATATTTAAGGTTTGTTCGGCCATTTTTCTATAAGTTGTCCATTTACCACCAGAAACATCTATTAAGCCCGAAGGAAGCACTCTAATACTATGTTCCCTAGACAACACAGCCGTTTTTTTCTCTTTAGCCACTTTAACTAAAGGACGAAGACCCACAAAAACACTACTTATATCTGAATAGTCAATTTGCTGATTTGCATATTTATTGAAATGATTCATTACAAAATCAATTTCCTCTTTTAACGGTTTAGGTTCTAATTCGACAGTTTCAACCGCTGTATCAGTAGTTCCTAACAACAATTTATCGTGCCATGGAATTACAAACAAAACCCTTCCATCATCCGTTTTTGGAATAAGGATTGCCGAAAAACCTTTAAAAAAAGAACTATTAATTACCAAATGAATTCCCTGTGAAGGCGCTATACTATGCTCTGATTGACTTTCTGACTTTTGCAAAATAGCATCCGAAAAAACACCAGTAGCATTAATAACCACTTTTGATTTAACAACAAACTCTTGTTTAGAAAAGACACCTTTAGCTATTAAACCAATAATCTTATCGTCTTTTTTTATAAAATCGGCAACACCACAATAATTCAGTACTAAGGCTCCGTGTTCTGTAGCTGTTTGAGCTAAATTAATAGCCAAACGACAGTCATCAAATTGACCATCATAATACAAGACTCCACCTTTTAAATAATTCGTATCTAAATCCGGTAAATAGTGCACCGTTTCTTTTTTGGAAAGAATTTTAGTTTTTCCCAAACTAAATTTAGCCGATAAAAACTCATAAATCCACAAACCAAAACCATAATACCATTTATCCCACCAACTGTAAACAGGAACCACAAAACCTAACTTATGACAAACATGAGGAGCATTACGCAACATTCGTCCGCGTTCCAGTAACGCCTCCCGAACTAAATGAATATTACCCTGAGCAAGATAGCGAACGCCACCATGAACTAATTTTGTTGAACGACTGGAAGTCCCTTTAGCAAAATCATACTTTTCCAAAAGCAAGGTTCTATAACCACGACTTGCTGCATCTACTGCACAACCTAGACCCGTTGCTCCTCCTCCGATGATAACAATATCAAACTCGGGATTTCTACTTAATAGTTTTAATTGCTCTTGTCTATCCATAAAAAAACTTTAAACTTGCCGCTGTATGCTACAACTACAAGTTTAAAGTTAACTTATTAAACCGGAATTAACCTATTATTAGCTATGAATCTTCAAAAAATAAATCACTTTATAAATTCCAAAGTACGCTCTAAAGCCATACCTCGGGAACCTTTTATCAACATTATATTGTTGTCGAAATTCACATCTTTTAAACCTACAGAAAAAGAATCAAAGCTTTCGTAGAAATGGAAATTTTCTTTTGAAAATTGACATTCATAAAATGCTTTTCCAACGAAATAACATTGAACTTTTGTTTCCTCTTTTAATGAATCCACTAAAGCTTTATGTTCCTGTTGGCTTTCTGAACCTAACTCGAACATATCACCTAAAATCATTATTTTATTTAATTTTTCAAGCTGTAAAAAATTAGCAATAGCAACCGCCATACTACTTGGATTTGCATTATAAGCATCCAAAATAATTTCGTTACTTCCTTTAGTCAATAATTGCGATCTGTTATTTTCAGGAACATAACTTTCTAAAGCTGCTTTTATAGCCTCATTATCCACCACAAAAAACTTTCCAATCGTTAAAGCTGCATTTACATTATTTGCATTGTACAAACCAATTAAATGTGTTTTAATTTGTAATGAATCAAACTGAATTTCCACAAAAGGATTTGCTTTGATATCTGCAATAACAACATCAGCATTTTCTCTATTTACACCAAAAGAATAATGTTTTAAAATTTTAGATTTCTCGAGCTGAATAGAATCTTCAAGATTAATAAAAGCTAATTTATCATTTTTAGCAAGATATTGATACATCTCGCTCTTCCCTTTAATTACACCTTCAACCCCACCAAAACCTTCTAAATGTGCTTTACCAAAATTAGTTATATAACCATAATCAGGCTGAGCAATTTCACAAAGAAATTCGATCTCCTTCTGATGATTGGCACCCATTTCTACAATTCCAATTTCAGTTTCCTTATTAAAAGACAATAAGGTCAACGGAACACCAATATGATTATTTAAGTTTCCAACAGTAGCTTTAGTTTTAAACTTTTTAGCCAAAACCACATTTATCAATTCTTTTGTAGTTGTTTTACCGTTACTACCGGTCAAAGCAATTATAGGTAATTTTAAATAGTTTCGATGAAACTTAGCCAATTCCTGTAAGGTCACTAAACTATCACCTACTAAAACAGTTCGATCATCAATATAATAATCTTTATTATCAATGATAACTGAAGAAGCTCCTTTTTCAAGGGCTTCTTGTGCAAAAGTATTAGCATCAAAACGATCTCCTTTGATTGCAACAAACATTGAATTTTTCTCGATTTTACGGGTATCAATTGATACTCCCGTTGATTTTAAAAACAAATTATGAATGTGACTGATATCCATATAAAAATGATTTAAAAAACAAAAGCCCTAATCAAAGGGCTTTTATCTAGTATGTTTTCGAAATTAATTTCTTGGTGATTTTCTTTTATCTGATTTAGAACCTACTCTTGACATTGCACATCTAAATCCAATATAATCTGTTGCCATATCCTGAGGGAAATATCTTCTTTGTGCAGGATCTAACCAATACGCTCTATCTCTCCATGATCCACCTTTATAAACTCTAATTTTATCATTAATTAAAGTAGTTCTTTTACTAGATCTGTCGTATTTTCTAACCATATTCCCTAAGCTATCCGTTGTTACATTGTGCTTAGGAGAATTGTACATTTTCTCAATTTCCTTTTCTTTAGAATTATCAGACTCCGAAGAACCAAAATTATAATACTTAGAAGATTGCTTATCACCGTCACGATAACCGATATTATTACTCTTGTCAAAATTTTGTCTTAAGTAAGTTTCTTTTTCATCAACAGGGACCTGAGCAATTTGACCTGGAAAACTTCTGGCAACAATTTTACCGTTACTTAAAGTATCATATTTCATATTCTCTTTAGTAACTAATTCTACCTTACCATCTTTCCCAATGCTGTTTTTATAATAAACGTTACCTCTGAAATAGTTGAAATCATTCATTTCATTATCAACGATAGGTCTATAAACATCTGCAACCCACTCTGCAACGTTACCCGCCATATCATACAAACCAAAATCATTTGCGGCATACGACTTAACAGCATTTGTAATATCCGCTCCATCATCAGACCAACCAGCAATACCACCATAATCACCATTACCTTGCTTGAAGTTAGCCATCTGATCACCTTTAGTTTGTCTTTTACCTGAACGCGTGTAACCACCAGACCAAGGATATTTCTTTTGACCTTTATAAATATTATATTCTCTTTGTCCTACATCAGCAGCTGCAGCATACTCCCATTCCGCCTCTGTTGGAAGTCTATATTCCGGCATAATAATTCCTGAAGAACGTTGTGCATATACATTTTTTTGAGTTGGAGCACTTCCATCTTTACCTTTAACACCTCTGCCTTTTGGCCTTTGCAAAACAATTTCTTGACTACCACCACGGGCTGTTGAAGGCGACATTAAATAAGATTCGGTACTAAAAGCATTCTCTGCATTAACATCATCTGTTTTTGCATTCTTTTTCAAATAACCACTATTTTCTAAAACTGCCTCATTAACACGATCCGTTCTCCATTTTGCAAAATCAACTGCCTGAATCCAATTAACACCTACAACTGGATATTCAGCATAGGCGGGATGTCTTAAATAGTTATTAGTCATTGTCTCATTATACCCTAATCTATTTCTCCAAACAAGAGTATCCGGCAATGCTCCATCATAAACTTCTTTATATTCATCCGGTGAAAAAACCGATTTAACCCAATCCAAATACTCTAAATACATAAAATTGGTCACCTCAGTTTCATCCATATAAAAAGATTGAACGTGTTGTTGAGTTGGCGTATTATTCCAATCATGCATAACATCATCTTCAACTTTACCCATTGTAAAAGTTCCCCCTTCTACAAATACCAAACCAGGACCTGCTTCCTGCTTTTTTGCGGCTGCATTTTTATCAACATTCCATCCTGTTGCTCTTGAAGAACTTTTAGAACTGGATTTTTTACTACAACTTGCAAATCCTAAAGCAACAATTAGCGATAAAACTAATCGTAAAAAAATAATTTTATTTACTCTCATACTCTTCATAAAGTAATATTATGGGCGCAATATAAACATTAACAATAATAACGACAAGATTGTTATCAACAATAACGAATTATTACTATACTCAATTTTAACGCAAATTTATACTTTTTATTATTTAATAGCACATATAACGTTTTTTTTTTAAACATTTGAATATTTTACTAACTAACTCATTACTGTGCTACGATTTAAAACCTAAATATTAACAACTTCACAATAAAAACAACCCAACAAAAACTACCTTCAACCACAATATTTAACCTAAAATTAAGTTATATTTAATATTTAAACACAATAACTCAATTATTACAAAATCCACACTAAAAACCAAACACTTACCATAGAAAACTCAATCAAGAGAAAAACTTGTAACTTTTTAATAAAACACTATATTTGTTGAATCAATTTTCACTAACCAATGAAAAAAACAATACTTTTAACTTTTTCTTTGCTTTCTGCATCTCTAATCCAGGCACAACAACAAAGACCTATAACTACAGCCGTTCCTTTCCTAACTGTTAGTGCAGATGCCAGAGCAGCAGCTATGGCCGATAACGGAGTAGCCACTTCTGCTGATGCTTTTTCACAGCAATGGAACCCTGCAAAATATGCTTTTGCAATAGACAAACAAGGTCTTAGCGCCAGCTACACCCCTTACCTAACCGGTTTAGCAAACGACATTTCGTTAGGCCAGGTTACTTATTACAATAAAATTTCCGACAGAAGTGCCTTTGCTGGAAGCATTCGTTATTTTGGTTTTGGAGACATCGAATTAAGACAAGACGCATCTGACCCCAACCCTCCAATTGTTGCACCAAATGAATTCGCCTTGGACGGCTCCTACTCTCTTAAATTAAGCGAAAAATTTTCCATGGCAGTAGGTGCCCGATTTATCCATTCCAACTTAAAAGTAGCTGTAAACAATAATGATGCAACAGCCGCAAGTTCCTTCGCTATAGATGTTGCTGGTTTCTACCAATCTGAAGAAATTGCATACAACAGCTTCAACGGAAGATGGAGAGCCGGTTTTAACTTTCAAAATCTAGGACCTAAACTAAGTTATGACAACGACGAAATAAGCGCCAATTTTCTTCCTTCAAACTTAAAACTTGGAACAGGATTCGACTTTATTTTAGACGACTATAACAAACTAGGCCTTAACCTTGAAATAAATAAACTTCTAGTTCCAACATTCAAAGTAGGCAAAAATACTGATGGCACTTATTCAGGCAAAGACATGAATGGCGACGGATCAATCGACGAAACAGATTACAATCTTGCCTATGAAGACTACCGAAAAACAGGATGGGTTTCCGGAATTTTCAAATCCCTGGGGGACGCACCTGATGGTTTCAAAGAAGAACTTAAAGAAGTCATGTACTCTCTTGGGGCTGAATATTCTTATCAGGATGCTTTCGCAATGCGCTTAGGCTATCATCATGAAAATATTAGCAAAAGTGGATTGCGATATTTCTCTTTGGGAGCAGGATTCAAATATACCTCGGTAAAAGTCGACGTATCTTACTTATTTTCTGCCTCCAAAATCCCAAATCCTTTAGAAAATACACTTCGTTTTTCACTAACATTTAATTTTGGCGACAAATACGAACAATATTAATTTCAAATTAGAAACAAACAATAAAATCCAAATTTCATCTTTCAGAAATTTGGATTTTTTTTACCCAAAATAAAAATGGAAGAAATCATTATCACCAACAAATTCTTCTCCTTTAATAAAATCGAAGAATTACCCACAAACATTCAAAACTTATTCAACCAAGCTTCTGCAGTACAAAAAAACGCCTACGCGCCCTATTCAAAATTTAGAGTTGGCGCAGCAATTGAATTAGATAACGGCAAAATTATTCTGGGAACAAATCAAGAAAATGCCGCCTATCCTTCCGGATTATGCGCTGAAAGAGTCGCACTATATCAGGCTACTTCTAATTTCCCAAATGCAAAAATTCTTTCAATTGTCATTACCGCTTCACCAGAAGAAACAGGAATCTCTGTACCAATTACACCATGCGGTTCCTGCAGACAATCTATAGCCGAATACGAAACAAAACAAGACAGTCCGATAGCGATTTATTTCATGGGAGAAAAGGAAAAGATATACAAATCCGAATCTTTAAAAAACCTGCTCCCTTTATTATTTAACAAAAAACTGCTCTAATAAAACTAAAAATTAGCTTTATAATTTTAGTACTTAGTTGGAATGTTCTATTTTTGCATTTCGCAAATTCGACCTAAAATGAAGAATTTGCAAAAAATACTAATTTACAACACAATAAAAACTTTAGTAAAAGAACACTTGAGATGAAAGAAGTTACAAAAGAAGTATATTTAAAGTGGTATGAAGACATGCTACTTTGGAGAAAGTTTGAGGATAAACTAGCTGCGTTATACATCCAACAAAAAATTAGAGGTTTTCTTCATTTATATAATGGTCAGGAAGCTGTACTTGCAGGAGCATTGCACGCAATGGATTTATCCAAAGACAAAATGATTACTGCTTACAGAAACCACGTTCAGCCAATTGGTATGGGTACAGACCCAAGACGCGTTATGGCTGAGTTACTTGGAAAAGCAACTGGAACTTCTAAAGGAATGGGTGGATCTATGCACATCTTCTCAAAAGAGCACGGTTTTTATGGTGGTCACGGGATTGTAGGAGCTCAAATTCCTGTAGGTGCCGGAATTGCTTTTGGAGACAAATACAACAATACAGGAGGAGTTACTATGACTTATTTTGGTGATGGTGCTGCTCGTCAGGGTTCTTTACACGAAGCTTTTAACATGGCTATGTTATGGAAATTACCAGTAGTATTTATTGTTGAAAACAATGGATATGCAATGGGAACTTCTGTAGAAAGAACCGCTAACCATACAGATATCTGGAAATTAGGTTTAGGATACGAAATGCCTTGCGGACCTGTTGACGGAATGAACCCTGTAAAAGTTGCTGAAGCAATGCACGAAGCTATCGAAAGAGCACGTCGTGGTGACGGACCAACTTTCTTAGAAATGAAAACGTACCGTTACAGAGGACACTCTATGTCGGATGCGCAATTGTATCGTACTAAAGAAGAAGTGGAAGAATACAAAAAAATAGATCCAATTACTCAAGTTTTGGATATTATCAAAGAGAAAAACTACGCTACAGAAGCTGAAATCGAAGCTATCGACGAAAGAGTAAAAAATCTTGTTCAGGAATGTGTTGATTTTGCTGAATCTTCTCCATATCCAGAATTAGAGCAATTATACGATGTAGTATACGCACAAGAAGATTATCCATTTACACCTCATAAACTATAAAAATATTATGGCGATAAAAGTAACAATGCCACGTTTGAGTGATACCATGACGGAAGGAACGGTAGCTACTTGGCTTAAAAAAGTAGGAGACAAAATTAGCGAAGGAGATATCCTTGCTGAAATTGAAACTGACAAAGCAACGATGGAATTCGAATCTTTCAATGAAGGAACACTTTTACATATCGGAATTGCGGAAGGAGAAACTGCTCCGGTAGATTCTTTATTAGCAATTATCGGTAACGAAGGAGAAGACATTTCTGCTTTACTTTCAGGAGGTGCTGCACCAGCTGCTGCCGCTCCTGCTGCAACCGAAGCTAAAAAAGAAGAAGTTGCTGCACCTGCTGCTGCTAAACCAGCCGCTGCATTACCAGCTGGCGTTATCGTTGTGACTATGCCTCGTTTGAGCGACACTATGACTGAAGGAACAGTAGCTACCTGGTTGAAAAAAGTAGGTGACGCTGTTGCTGAAGGTGACATTCTTGCTGAAATCGAAACTGACAAAGCAACAATGGAATTCGAATCTTTCAACGAAGGAACATTATTATATATCGGAATTCAGGAAGGAAATACAGCTCCTGTTGATAGTTTGTTAGCTATCATAGGACCTGCAGGAACTGACATTAGCGGAATTGCAGACGGTTTCGTTGCCGGTGCTGCTCCTGCTGCTGCTGAAGAAACAAAAGCTGCTCCTGCTGCTGTAGCTGCCGCTCCGGTTGCTCAGGAAGCTCCTGCTGACGGAGCAAGAATCATTGCTTCTCCATTAGCTAAAAAAATTGCTTCTGACAAAGGAATCCAATTAACACAGGTAAAAGGTTCAGGTGAAAACGGACGTATCGTAAAAAGCGATATCGAAAACTTCACTCCTGCTGCTGCCGCTCCACAAGCTGCTCCTGCTACCAAAGCAGACGCTGCTGCTGCACCAGCTGCTAAAACATATGTACCAGCTGGACAAATTGCTACTGAAGAAATCAAAAATTCGCAAATGCGTAAAATCATTGCGAAACGTTTATCAGAATCTTTATTCACAGCTCCTCATTACAACTTAGTAATCGAAGTGTCTATGGATGAAGCTATGAAATCAAGAGCTACAATCAATACAGTTCCTGATACCAAAGTATCTTTCAACGATATGGTAATTAAAGCTTCTGCTTTAGCCTTGAAAAAACACCCAAAAATCAACTCTCAATGGTCTGCTGATGCAATAACTATCAATTACCATGTAAATATTGGTGTTGCTGTTGCTGTTGAAGACGGATTAGTTGTTCCTGTATTACCTTTTACTGATGGAATGAGTTTATCTCAAATTGGTGCTAGTGTAAGAGATTTGGCTGGAAGAGCTAAAAGCAAAAAATTATTACCTTCAGAAATGGAAGGAAGTACTTTCACCATTTCTAACCTTGGAATGTTTGGTATCACTGAATTCAATTCTATCATTAACCAACCTAACTCAGCTATCCTTTCTGTAGGAGCAATCGTTGAGAAACCAGTGGTTAAAAATGGTCAAATCGTTGTAGGAAACACAATGATGTTATCTCTAGCTTGTGACCACCGTACTATCGATGGAGCAACTGGAGCTCAGTTCTTACAAACATTAAAACAATACATTGAAAATCCTGTGACTATGCTTGCATAATTACTGATTAAGTATAAAACTAAAACCCGTCTCGATAGCTATCGAGACGGGTTTTTTATATCTATTAAGTAACCAAATAACATTAGTAAATTTTGATTTAAAAAAACTAATTCTAACGCCAAATCAATATAAAATCAATAATATTTTCTACAATAATTTTAAGCCAATTCTTCTTTTTTCTACTACTTGATTTATCATTCTCTTCCATATAAACATCAATTAAATTTGGGAACTACATCTACTGTTTTATCAAAGTTACTTATAAATAAATTAGAAATTCTCTTTTTAAATTTACTTATTCTTCTCCTCAATCCACTTCGACATATACTTTGTGCTTTTTAAACTATGATGTTGCAACAATTCACCCATAAAATTATTCAATCGGTGTTCCGCTAAATTAGCATTTAATTCCTCAATCTTATTTTTAAAATCATCTTCAAATAACGTTCTCAAATAACGTTCTTTGATTAATTCAACTCCATTTTTTTGAGCCTGAAACCAAAGATTTTTATCCTGATATAATTGGACAGCTTTATCAGCAAAAAACAGAGGATCATCTTCTACAAAACCATTCCAATCCAAATTACCACACATCGATTCAGCTCCAATAGAAGTCGTAACACTCGGCGTTCCGCATTGCATGGCTTCCAATAATTTTCCTTTTATTCCCGCACCAAAACGCAAAGAAGCCAAAACTACTCGGGCTTTTTGAACCACTTTATTCGCATTTTCGGCTCGACCCTGAATTAAAAAACCTTCTTTTACATTATTTAGTTGTAATACTTTTTGCGAAGGATAAGCACCGTAAACATTCAAAACAGCTTCCGGTAATTGCTTTATTATTAGCGGCCAAATAGTTTCTTTCAAATACTGAACCGCATTCCAATTAGGTTCATGCAAAAAATTACCAATAAAAACAAAATCTTTACGTTCTTCGAAAGAAGGCAATTCCTTCAAATCAGGAATATCTTTGGACTCTAACAAAAGCGGTAAATAATACAATAGACTTCCATCTATTTTAAAAGTATACGTTAGCAATTCTATTTCATATTCTGAAATCATCAACGACAAATCACAACGCAAAATACTGGCAATTTCACGTTTGGCTACTTCTTCAACTAATAAATTCTGAGTTTGAAACACGCGCTTTTCCTTAAATGCTTTTTGTCTTGCTGTGCGTAAACAATGCAAATCTTCGGTATCTAAAATTCGTAAAGCATTGGGGCAATTTTCAGCAACACGCCAACCAAATTGCTCTTCAATCATGAATCGATCAAACAACACAATTGATGGATTCAATTCTTTGACAAACTCATCAAAACTGGAACAATTTAGATTTATCGTTTGCTTCGTAACATCAAATTGACTTAAATCAACCATAAAATCGCTATCCTGCGCCGGACTCGCAAAAGTAATTTCATAACCCTGTTCTTGAAATAATGAAATTAATTGCATCATTCTCCCACCTGCTGCCGAAGAATTTGGCTCAGGCCACACAAAACCGATAATTAATAAGTGTCTGTTCTGATTCATTGAATGTAAAAATGCTGTAAAGTAACGGTAAAATAACAGCAAAGGTCGAAAATATAATAGAATACAGCGTAAAAAACTTAATTTTGTAGCCTAAATATAAAATCATGTTAGGATTAAAATTAGCCACCGACCCAAGATGGGTCAATATCGTAGAATCGAATATCGAAGAAATTTTAACCGACCACGCCTGGTGCGAACAAAAAGCAGCTTCAAACGCCATCAGTCTGATTACCCAAAACTCTGAAAAAGAAGAATTAGTTAATGAATTAATTCTGATTGCTCAGGAAGAAATGGAACATTTCAAAATGGTTCACGACCTGATTAAAGAAAGAGGACTCACTTTTGGTCGCGAACGCAAAGACAGCTACGTAAACGAACTTTTTAAATTCATGAAAAAAGATGGAAGTCGTAACGATGCTTTATGCGAAAGATTATTGTTTTCGGCCATGATTGAAGCCAGAAGTTGCGAACGTTTTAAAGTTTTATCAGAAAACATAAAAGATCCTGAACTGGCTAAATTCTATCGTGATTTAATGATTAGTGAAGCAGGCCATTATACTACTTTTTTAGGTTTTGCCCGAAAATATGCTGACAATGTTAATGTAGACAAACGCTGGAAGGAATGGATAGATTATGAAACTTCCATCATTGTTAACTACGGTAAAGACGAAACCGTTCACGGATAATAATTTAATCCTAAAATTCGTTTTAATTTTATTCTATAAATAAATCATCATGCCTCAAAAGAAAGCTATTTTTCTTAAAATTTTAAAATACACAGGAATAACAATAGCCAGTATATTAGCCTTTTTGTTTATTGCTCCTTATGTTTTTGCAGATAAAATCAATGCTGAAATTAAAAAAGTAGCCAATCAAAAACTGAATGCAAAACTAGATTATTCTGAATCAAATATTTCATTTTTTAATCACTTTCCGTCACTGACAGTAAGTTTAGAAAATTTCAAATTAAATGGTTCGGCACCTTTTGAGAATGAAAAATTGATTACTGCTAAAGAAATTGCCTTTGGAATTAATGTTTCCAGTTTAATATTTGGTAGTTCGATTAATATTGACAAAATCTTTCTTGCCGATGCGGATATTAATGTAAAAGTAAACCAAGAAGGTTTTGCGAACTACAATGTCTATAAATCTGAAAAAGCAAAAACTGAACAAAAAGACGGAGATAATTCCTTAAAACTGGAAAAAATCGAAATTGAAAACTCTAAAATCGTCTATGATGATTTGTCTACCAAATTACATTTTGACATTTTTGGCCTCAACTATTTAGGGAAAGGCGATTTAAGTAAAGCCATTTTTGATTTGTCATCTAATGCCAAGATTGAAAAACTCAATCTTTTATATGACAACGAACCTTATTTAATGAATAAAAAAGTCAATGCTGAACTCATTACAAAGGTCAACATCAACTCGCTTTCTTTTATTTTTAAGGAAAACGACTTGAAAATAAACAACCTGATTGTTGATTTCAAAGGAAAATTTGACTTTTTAAAAGAAGGCTACAACATGGATTTTATCCTTAAAACGACCAACAGCAATCTAAATGATTTCTTCACCGCTTTTCCTCCAAAATTCATCACTTGGCTAGATAAAACAAAATTAACAGGAAATACCAACTTCAATTTATCCTTAAAAGGAAATTACATTGCCTCACAAAATATAGCTCCAAATCTTAGTTTAGATTTCAAAGTAAAAGACGGAAGTATTAATTACAACCAAAGTCCGGCTACAATTAGCAATTTGAATGTTGATTTTTCCACACAATTACCTTCATTAAATCCTGATTTATTGATTGTTGACCTGAAAAATCTTTCACTTAACATTGATAAAGAGACTCTAAAAGCGAAATTATACAGTACCGGAACGAAGGTTTTAGATATAAATGCGGCTTTAAATGCTAAAATTGATTTGGCAAAACTAAATCGTGCACTTGGAATTCCTGACTTAGAATTAAAGGGTAATTTAACTGCCGACGGAACTGCAAAAGGAAAATTCGACAAAGAAAAAGGTACTTTTCCTGTTACAAATGCGGTAATCAATCTGACTAATGGTTTTCTTAAAACGAAATATTATCCAAATCCAATTAGTAATATCGAAATTATTTCAACAGTTTCTAATCCAAAAGGTACTTTCAGTGATTTAAAAGTTGTTTTAAAACCAGCTCAATTTACATTTGAAGAAAATCCTGTTTATGTTAAGGCAAATTTGAGTCACTTTGACAATCTTAATTACGATATCAATGCTCGAGGAACTTTAGATATTGGTAAAATCTATAAAGTTTTCTCTCAAAAAGGACTTGATGTTGATGGTTACATTAAAGCCGATTTAAGTTTAAAAGGAAATCAAAGAGATGCCGAAAAAGGGAATTATTCGAAATTAAAAAACAATGGTACACTTGAAATCAAAAACATTGCATTTACTTCAGAATATTTACCAAAGAAATTCCTGGTAAAACAAGGTGTCTTTAAATTCAGTAATGACAAAATGAAGTTCAATACTTTTTTGGCTTCTTACGGTCAGTCTGATATTAAAATGAATGGCTATTTACAGAATGTTTTCAATTTTATTGCAACTAAAAATGGTGTTCTAAGAGGTGCTTTTACGTTAGATTCCGATTATATCAATGCTGACGAATTTATGTCGCAGTCAACACAAAAAGAAACATCCAACACAACAAATACAACTGTTACAACTAAGCCAACATCAGAAACAGGTGTCATTGTAATTCCATCAAATTTAGATCTACATTTTAAAGCCAATGCTCAAAAAGTAGACTTTAACGGATTAGCACTTAAAAATGCAAAAGGAAGTCTGAAAGTGAAAAATGGAACGCTGAATATGCAAAATACAGGCTTTGATTTAATTGGCTGTACGGTTGCAATGAATGCTAATTACAAAAGTGTCAACCTTAAAAATGCTCGTTTTGATTATCAAATCAAAGCAAACGAATTTGATATAAAACGCGCATACAAAGAAGTCAAATTATTTAGAGAAATGGCTAGTGCGGCCGAAAAAGCACAAGGAATAATCTCTTTGGATTACAACTTAAAAGGAAGGTTAAATGCTAATATGGAACCCGTTTTACCCTCATTATCAGGTAAAGGAGTTATTTCTATTAAAAACGTTAAAATGTATGGCATGAAAATGTTCAATAGCGTTGCCCGAAAAACGTCTAAAGAAAGCATTAAAAATCCTGAATTAAATCAGGTTGATATTAAAAGTTCTATTAAGAATAACATTATTACTGTAGAACGATTCAAGTTTAAATTTGCCGGCTTCAGACCCCGCATTGAAGGAACTACCAGCTTAGACGGAAGATTAAATCTTAAAATGAGATTGGGTTTACCTCCACTTGGAATACTCGGAATACCATTAACAATAACCGGTAATAAAGACAATCCTAAGATAAAAATTGGTCGCCAAACAGAAGATTTAGAAGAGACAAAAGATAGTATTCAATAAGTAATATTTTTTACTTGATTTAAAAAAAGCCATCTCAAAGAGATGGCTTACTTATTAGTAGAAAACTACTTTACATTGGAATTAAATCCTTATTTTTTAACTATGGATTTTACAGTATAATGTTGTCCGTTTTTAACATGTAAAAAGTAAATTCCTCTATATAAATCACTCATCGACATCAGCTGCATAGTACTTGTTAAAGGTTCTGATTTCAGTTTTCTTGATAAAACATCATAAAGTACTAGTTCTGCTCCTTCATAAACGGCATCAACCTTAACAGTTAAAACAGTTGTAACCGGATTAGGGAAAACTACAACATTTTCAGTAATACTATTGGCTGGAGTATCATTGCAGCTTCCCAATTTGTCTCCATGATTCAAATGTGCCTGCACTGCACTTGGACTGATACAAGTTTCCTGACCATTATGACAAACCATAACTTTATCACCTGAATTACCACATTGTATATTAATTGTATTAACATCAATAGAAGCTGAAGTTTGACATCCTTTAGAATCAGTTATTACTACCGTGTAGCTTCCTGCTTGGGATACTGCGATTGTCTGGTCAGTTTGGTTGGTACTCCATACATAAGAATAAGGAGCTGTACCACCTTCTGGAATTACTTTTATATTTAAAAGTCCGGTTCCATAACCTACATAAATAGTGTTTTTTTGCTGATTATTAATGGCGTAAGCATCAGGAATCGATGCGGTCAGTTGAACTGCATTGGTGTCGTCACAATCAGTATTATTTGTCGCATAACCTTCAGGAGCGACTGATGAACACAGCATTGCTGTTTGAGTTGATCCCAATCCATCTTTATCCGCATCAACATAATACAGAATAGGCTCATGAACAGTTGCGTCATTATCATTACAATCGGTATTATTGGTTGAATATCCTTCCAAAGCAACAGATGAACACAACATTGCTGTTTCAGTTGATCCAAATCCGTCCTTGTCTGTATCTAGATAATATAAAATTGGTTCATGTACAGTAACGTCGTTATCATTGCAATCATCGGTGTTGGAATAACCGTCATTGTCATTATCAATTGGTGTTGTTACATTAAATATGTCTGAATATGCAGAAAAATCAGTTTTATTAGTTGCTTTTAATCTGTAATAATATTTGGTGTTAGCAGCTAAATTAGTATCTGTGTAAGTAGTTATATTGGCTGCCACTTCTGCTATTTGCGCAAAAGATAATCCGTCTGATGAACGTTCAATTGCAAAATTGGCTTCATTGTTTGAATTGTCAGTCCAGTTTAAAGTTACTTTGCTTGAAGGAGTTGGTATTGGTACAATATTCGTCTCGAATATTACATTGGACGGCGAATTAATTAGAGTTGTATTGTATATTGTTGCAACTTCAGCAGCTGTCAGTGCATAGTTAAACATTTTTAACTCATCTATTTTTCCTTTGTAAGGAGCGGGAGTAGTATTAGCATATAATTCCAGTACTCCAATATTACCAATTACTAAATCAGTTGGCTCACCAATACCTACTGAGGTCCCTGTATTATCTGTTATCTCGTTTGTGAAAACACCATTAGTATATAATCTTAATTTCTTTGCAGTTACATCTCTCATGATAACTACATGTACCCAATCTCCGGTAAAATATTTAGTTGCTGCTAATGTTGAATTAAGTTCTGTTTTTGTTTTATCATCATCTATCGCAAATCGGAATTGATTATTTTTAATTTCTACATTAAATCTTCTGCCCGTTGCGCCTGTCGCAGCGTTTTTTGTCATCGAACCTTTGCATAATATATAAGAGCTCAAGGTTGAAGTAGCAGGTAATTGACTGGCGTCAGCCTTCATCCAAAAAGAAACAGAAAATGAATTTTTATCGAATAAAAGATTATCCTGATGGGGGATAGTCACCATTTGCTTATTTGGTAAAAATGTTGCAAAATCGAGTGCATTGTTAGCTTTTCCGGCTACCCTAACAGTAGCATTATCGAAAGAAGCATCTAATTGACCGTCATTGGCATACTTAGAAACATCTGCAATTTGTTCTCCATCTCTTGCTGTTTCTTTAAAAGGCCAATGACCAACAAGTTCCGGATTCAGCGCGCGGAAATTCCATAAATCACCACTAACAGTTCCTTTAACATTAGTAGCATCAATTCTCCAATAATAAGTTGTTTCCGGGCTTAAACCGGTAAGTGTATAGCTTGGAGCCACAACATAAGCTACATCAGCTAATTTTGCTAAATTGGCAGGATCAGTACCAAAATAAACAGAATAAGTTGTTGTATTTGAACTTCCTGTCCATTTTAGAGCCAGAGTTCCATTTGTCAACTCTACTGCATTCATCCCTGTTGCAGGAGTTGGAGTAGCTGCTTTTGTAGGAGCTGAAGGGATAGCTGGTGTGGTAAGGGAATTTACATCACTATAACTGGAAGATTCAGTTACAGTTGTCGCTTTAACACGATAATAGTATTTAGTGTTTGGAACTAAATTATTATCAGTATAAGTAGTGATATTAGCACCAACTTGGGCAATTTGTGTATAGTTTGTCCCATCGATTGAACGTTCAATTACAAAATTAGTTTCGTTATCTGAATTGTCTTTCCAAGTTAAAATTACTTTGCTTGATGGTGTTGGTGTTTCAACTGAAGTGGCAGAGAAAGTAATTGCTGTTGGAGGAATTACAAAATCAGGCGGTACAGTATAGATTAATCCGTTTATGTAAACTTCAATGTTTAAATATTCAGGCGAAGTGGTGCTGTAAGCAACGGCATCATTAGCATTGTTTTTGTTTAGGCCATTACTATCTTCCCATGCATCAGGCATACCGTCGTTGTCAGTGTCTAAAGGGGATGGAGCTCCATAAACATGCCCTGCTCCACCATTAATGAAACCAAACTTGCTTGTTAAATCACTTTGAACATACACATAAGTAGCCACTTTACCTTTAGACTTTAAATCAGAAATCATTAAATTATCAACTTGATCACGTCTTGGATACGATGGACCTACACTTTCCACAATTTTGTTGTAAGCATCCTGAGCTGATAAAGTTGTGTTTTTCATCGGATAGTCATAAGGAGTTGAATGAATTGTAGATACATCTCCCGTAGGATATCCTGATAAATCCTGAGGTACTAACGTACCATCCAATATTCCATTTCTGTTATTATCAAAATAATTACCTGCTCCGTATAACGAGAAGTTATCATTTCCACGGTTAAAAGGTGTTGTTATAGTAGTACTAGTATTTGGCCCTCCAATGAAATAATTGTTGATAATATTTACATCTGAACTTCCAGCAGAATCACCACCCATAATATAGGCATCTCCTGATTCGGCATGTCCATAGGTGTTGCCGTAATTTCCCCAGTTGTAAACAACGTTGTTTACAAACTCATTAATCCCTTTTATTTTGTTATTACGAGTTTTGTTACAGATATATAAGTTTCCAATTAAACTTATTTTCCCTCCTGAAGGCTGCATTAATCCTCCAGCAGAGTGATTGTGACGGTGTAATCCCTGGCCAATAATTGAATTTTGAATCGTGATATTGTCAGGACTTATACCTTTGCTGTCCCAGTTAATTGAGAATACTTCGTCAGTTCCCCAAGTAAAAGCCATGTGGTCAAAAATCATGTTCGCACCATTAGATAAACCTGATGCATCCTGTCCCTGAGTAGTAGATCCGTAGCGAATACGAAGGTATCGGGCAATTGTATTGCTTGAGCCAGTAAACGTTACTTTGGCACCTAAAAGTACTATTCCTTCTCCGGTTGCCGTTTGTCCTGCGATGGTGGTATTTTTTGCAACCACAATTTGAGATAAAGTATTAATTATTCCCCCTACTTTAAAAATCACAAAACGTCCTTCTTGACTTACAGCATCGCGAAACGAACCTGGTCCGCTATCATTTAAATTGGTTACTAAATAAATTTTAGGATTAGAAACTCCTCTGGCTCCGGTAGTATATTTACCAAATCCTTGTGCCTCTGGAAAGGCTAGTGTTTGGGAATTGGCATTCCCGGAACTCAATACGAGTCCGCAGAGCATCAAGGCTTTGGGAACTTGCTTAAAAAGTAAAGTTTTAATTTTCATAAATAATTTTGTTATGGTTGGTTATCTCAAAACTAAAATTTTAACATTTTATTAGCATCCTGTTCTATCCTGTTATACATGGTTGTTTTTTTAATTGTTTTCTACAAAAAAAATGCAGAAAATTATTTTTAAAAACGGCGTTAAGGCATTGTTTTACAGTGTTTTTTAAGGTGGACTCTTCGAGATGTCTTTTTTACAATATTTAGACCGTCTATCTATTTTTGATAAAATCGGCGCATAATATGATAAAATGAATAGTAGTTTTAAATCCTAACTTACTGATGAAAACAGCATTTTTAAAAAAAATAAAAAAACTACTCAATTCTGAAACGATTATTCCAGAAATAAGTTATACATTTGCAACGTAAAATTAAATCTGATGGCTCGCTGTGTAGAATTTAACGAAGTTGAAAAAATAGAAAAAGCAATGAATGTCTTTTGGGAAAAAGGATATAATGCTACTTCTATGCAAGACCTTGTGGATGCAATGCAGATCAACAGAAGCAGTTTATACAACACCATTGGCGACAAACACCAATTATTCATGAAGTGCATTGGCAATTATTTTGATCAAGCTATGTGTGAATTGAAAGAAAAAGTCGCTAAAGAAACATCGGCTAAGCAAGCATTAATCAAAGTTATTACTGATAAAGCAGCTTGGATTGTTTCCTGTGAAAAAGGATGTTTGGGCATCAAAACAATTTTTGAAATTGCTCCAGATGACTGCACAGTAAGAAATTTAATGAGCAAACAAAATGAAGTTTTCATTGAATACATGGCTACAATAGTTCAAAAAGCGATGGATGACGGCGAAATGGATAATTCAGAAGATGCAGCAATTATGGCTGAATATATTGCAACTTCTTTTACGGGTTGGAAACAAGCCTATATCCTTCATGGTAATCCAATCAAAATAAAAAAAATGTCAGAGTTTCTGATAAAAAACATCTTTAAATAACACCTTTTTTTTAACCAAATTCTGGAACGTTTATTTCAGAAAAAAATAGTAATACGCATACCTAATTTTTAAATTACAGCATTGATTCTGAAACGATTATTCCAGAATTAAAGCTATAGCAAATTATTAACTTTTAAATACAAAACAGCATGAATTCTGAAACGTTTATTCCAAATACAGGTATAATATCCAAGATCCAATTAAATCCAATTCCAATTATGAAAAAAGTTACTCTTTTAAGCTTAATCGCTATATTTTTTATTAGCTGTGCTGATAAAAATGCTACACCACCTGCTCCGGAAGCTCCAAAACTTCCTGTTGCGGCAATAACAACTGAAAGCACAACAACTGATGCTGAATACCCGGCTTCAATACAAGGTGCTATTGACGTCGAAATCCGTCCGCAAATAAGCGGCAACTTAGACCGCGTTTTAGTAGACGAAGGTGCCTATGTAAACAAAGGACAAACTTTATTTAAAATTAACGAACGTCCTTTTCGTGAGCAGCTAAACAACGCTCTTGCCAATCTTCACGCGGCAGAAGCGGCACTAATCAACGCTCAGTTAGAAGTTGATAAACTGACTCCATTGGTACAAAACAAAGTAGTTTCAGAATATCAGTTAAAAACAGCCAAGGCTACTAAGAAAATTGCAGCAGCTAATATAGAGCAGGCAAAAGCAATGGTAGCATCGGCGAAAATCAATTTAAGTTATACCAATGTCACTGCTCCGGTTAGTGGTTACATTGGGAGATTACCTAAAAAACAAGGTAGTTTGGTTGCAGCGACCGATGTTGAACCTTTAACTACGCTTTCAGATGTTCATGAAGTTTATGCTTATTTTTCTTTGAGCGAAACCGATTTTATCAACTTTAAGTCAGAATATGCAGGAAACAGTATTGGAGCTAAAATCAAAAACATGCCTCCAGTTTCATTAATATTAGCAGATAACAACGCCTATCCACAAAACGGAAAAATTGATATGGTGGATGGTCAATTTGACAAAACAACCGGTGCTATTACTTTGAGAGCCACTTTCCCAAATGCAAACGGCACATTACGTTCCGGTAATACAGGGCGTATCCGTTTAGAAATTGAGCATAATGATGCTATTCTGGTTCCACAATCGGCTACAGTAGAAATGCAGGATAAAGTTTTCGTTTTCACTGTAAACAAAGAAAATAAGGTTACTAAAACACCAATTACTGTTATCGGAAAAAGTGGTGCCAACTATCTGATTAAAGACGGGGTAAAATCAGGTGACCAAATTGTATTAAGCGGTATCGATAAACTTCAGGAAGGACAACTGATTAAGCCTGAGAAATCAAAAAACACAAAGATTGCTCAACTAATTAATAAAAAATAATTTACGCGAAAATGTTCAAAATTTTTATACAAAGACCCGTACTGGCAACCGTTATCTCCATTTTACTGGTGATATTAGGTGTACTGGGATTGACAAAATTGCCTTTACAACAGTTTCCTGATATTGCGCCGCCATCGGTTTTGGTAACGGCGGTTTATCCAGGAGCCAATGCCGAAACGGTTTTACGTTCGGTAGCGCCATCGTTGGAAGAATCTATCAATGGTGTAGAAAACATGACTTACATGAGCTCAACTGCCAGTAACGACGGTACTTTAGCCATTACAGTTTTCTTTAAATTAGGCACTGATGCTGATCAGGCAGCTGTTAACGTTCAGAACAGAGTAGCCCAGGCTACCAGTCAATTACCTGCTGAAGTTGTTCAGCAAGGTGTAGTTACAGCAAAACAACAAAACTCTTTCATCATGGCCATTGGTATGTATACCGATGATGAGTCCAAATATGACCAGACTTTTGTTGCCAATTATGCTCAAATTAACATCATTCCTGAAATTAAACGTATTCCGGGGGTGGGTGCTGCCAGTATTTTTGGTGGTGTAAAAGATTATTCAATGCGTGTTTGGCTGAATCCAACACAAATGTCCACTCATAATGTAACGCCAAACGAAGTGATGGCTGCCATTCAGGATAAAAGTTTGGAAGCAGCTCCGGGGAAATTTGGAGAAAGAAGTAAGGAAGTTTTTGAATATGTTATCAAATACAAAGGAAAACTGACCAAGCCGGAAGATTATCAAAATATAGCTATTCGTTCAAATGCTGATGGCTCAGTCCTTCGATTAAAGGATGTGGCTAGAGTGGAATTGGGTGCTTACTCATACAACAGTTTAACGCGTTTGAATGGTAAAAAAGGAGTGGTAATTGGGGTTATTCAATTGGCCGGTTCTAATTCAAATGACATTCAGATTGCGATTAATAAAATGATGGAAAAGGCTTCTAAAGATTTTCCAAAAGGTATAAAACACAATATTTTCTATAGTACAAAAGTATCTTTGGACCAGTCTATCGAACAGGTTGAACATACTTTATTAGAAGCTTTTATCCTTGTATTTATTGTGGTATTTATTTTCCTTCAAGATTTTAGATCTACTTTAATTCCTGCCATTGCAGTGCCTGTAGCAATTTTAGGAACGTTCTTCTTCATGCAGTTATTCGGATTTTCGATCAACCTTCTAACCCTTTTTGCTTTAATTCTGGCAATTGGTATTGTGGTGGATGATGCCATTGTGGTGGTCGAAGCCGTTCATGCCAAGATGGAACACAAACGGCTGTCGCCAAAAATAGCTACTCACGAAGCGATGCACGAAATAACGGGTGCTATTATCTCGATTACTCTGGTAATGGCTGCTGTGTTTTTGCCGGTTGGTTTTATGGAAGGTTCTACAGGAGTTTTCTATCGCCAGTTTGCCTTTACGATGGCGATTGCAATTGTAATTTCGGCAGTAAACGCTTTGACACTAAGTCCGGCGCTTGCAGCTTTATTTTTGAAAGACAATCACGGAGCTCATGGTCATGACGTACCTTATGAGAAAAAAGGATTTAAAGAAAAATTCTTTACAGCTTTCAACAGCAGCTTTGATTCATTAACCAACCGTTATGTTGGTGGATTGAAATTTTTAATCAGAAAAAAATGGTTGAGTTTAGGAGGTTTGGCTCTAATTACTGCAGTTACTATTTTAATGGTTAAAACAACCCCTGCCGGATTTATCCCAACAGAGGATCAGGGATTCATTGCAATTGCGGTAAATACTCCTTCCGGAACATCTTTGGACAGAACACAACAAGTGATGACTGAGGCTGAAAATACTTTGAAAGCTCTGGATGCTTCCCGATTTGTAACAGCAATTTCAGGTTTTAATTTATTGACTAATTCGACAAGTCCGTCTTCGGCAGTAGTATTTGTATTGTTGAAACCAAATGAAGAGCGTGGAGAAGTTAAAAATATTGACGAAATCATGAATCAAGTTCGTGGAAAGCTAGGCTCAATTTCTGGCGGAAGTTTCTTTGTATTCAGTTTCCCAACAGTACCTGGTTTTAGTAATGTTGAAGCTCTGGATTTAGTTCTTCAGGATAAAACTGGAGGAAAACTGGATAAGTTTAGCGGAATTTCTCAGGAGTTTATTGGAGCGTTGATGAAACGCCCTGAAATTGCTGTGGCTTTTACCAGCTTCAAAGCCGATTATCCCCAATTACAATTGGATATCAATGACGAAAAAGCCGATCAGTTAGGTGTAAAAGTAAAAGACATTTTGCAAACAATGCAGGCTTATTTTGGTAGTGCACAGGCATCTGATTTTAACCGATTTGGTAAATATTACAGAGTTGTTGTTCAAGCTGATGTAGAAGACAGAGCTGATCCATCATCAATTGACAGGATTTTTGTGAAAAACAAAAATGGCGAAATGGTTCCGATAAATACTTTGGTAAAACTAAGTCGAATTTATGGTTCTGAAACTGTTTCAAGATACAATTTGTTTAACTCAATTTCGATTAATGCCATTCCGAAACCCGGATTTAGTTCAGGTGATGCCATTAAGGCAATTGAAGAAGTAGCTGCCCAACAACTGCCTTCAGGTTATAGTTATGAATTCTCAGGGCAAACCCGTGAGGAGATTTCTTCGGGAGGGCAATCGACAACAATTTTCTTGTTGTGTTTGATATTCATTTACTTCCTGCTTGCAGCTCAATACGAAAGTTACATTTTGCCTCTAGCGGTAATTTTATCAATACCTACAGGAATCTTTGGAGTTTTTGCAGCTATTGGTTTAACCGGAATCGAAAATAATATTTATGTTCAGGTTGCTTTAGTAATGCTTATTGGATTACTGGCTAAAAATGCGATTCTGATTGTGGAGTTTGCAGTGCAAAAAAGAAAATCGGGTCAGGCATTAGTTAAAGCGTCAATAGATGCTGCCAAATTACGTTTGCGTCCAATTATCATGACGTCACTGGCTTTCGTTGTTGGTTTAGTTCCGATGATGAGTGCCAAAGGTCCATCGGCTCAGGGTAACCATTCGATTAGTATTGGTGCCGCTGGAGGAATGGTTTCGGGAGTAATTTTAGGTTTGTTCATCATTCCGGTATTATTCATCGTATTCCAATATTTACAGGAAAAAGTTAGCGGAAAACCGCTGGCTGTAATTCATAATCAAGAAAATAAAAATGGAAAATTATATAACAACAATTCTGATGGTAATCGTCATCAGCATAACGTACCTGTCTTATAAAGTGACGAAAGATCTTGACAAGAGAAAAGATAAATGTCCAGAAATTTAATGACAACAAAGTAAAAATGAAAAAGTATATAACTAAAATAACAATGGTCGCTATTCTAATTAGCACCTTAATATCCTGCAAAGTATCGAAGGATATTGAAACTCCTAAAGATGCATTTCCTGAGAATTTCAGGAATGCATCAGTTTCAAAAGACACTGCAAGCATTGCCGATTTAGAGTGGAAAAATTTCTTTGCAGAGCAAGATATTATTCTGCTAATCGATAGCGCGGTGACAAGAAACAACGATTTACAAATTGCCACCAAAAACATTGAAATAGCACAATATCGATTTTCGCAATCAAAATGGGGAAATGTGCCGCAGGCTAATTTATTTGTAAATGCGAGTAGCAACCGTCCGTCTGAAAATAGTTTTACAGGAATGAACCTGAATCAGGCTTTAGGGATAAAGCATATTGAGGATTATTCTGCAGGAGTTTCCCTTTCTTGGGAAGCGGATATCTGGGAAAAAATAAAAAGTCAAAAGAAAGGTGCTTTTGCAGCTTATCTTCAGTCGGAAGAAGTAAAAAAAGCTTTGCAGACAAATATTGTTGCCAATGTATCTAAAGGATATTACAATCTACTGATGTTAGATGCACAATTAGAAATCGCTAAGAAGAATGTACTGTTAAATGACAGTACAACCAATATTATTAAATTAAAATACAATGCAGGACAGGTTTCTTCATTAGCTGTTCAGCAATCGGAAGCACAAAAATTAGCTGCCGCGCAATTGATTCCTTTATTGGAACAAAATATTGCTATTCAGGAAAATGCTTTGAGTGTTTTGACGGGTTCGTATCCGAATGCCAAAAAAAGAAGTATTGCTCTAAGTGGTATCGAATTAAAAAACAATAATTCAATCGGGATTCCATCTTCATTGGTAAGCCGAAGACCCGATGTTAAAAGTGCTGAACTGGCTTTGAAAATTGCTAATGCGAATGTAGGAATTACAAAAGCCGACTTGTATCCTGCATTAAAAATCACAGCGCAAGGCGGATTGAATGCATTCGAAACCAGCAGTTGGTTCAATATTCCAGCTTCTCTTTTTGGAACTGCTCTTGGAGGTTTAACACAGCCTTTATTGAACAGTAAAAAAGTGAGAATACAATATAATATTGCCAAAGTAGAAAGAGAAAAAGCAGTTCTGGCTTTCAGACAATCTGTTTTGCTTGCTGTTAATGAAGTATCAGATGCTTTGGTCAAAGTTGAAAAATTAGAACAACAGCAAACATTTCTCCAACAACGTGTAAAAACATTACAACAAGCGATTAAGAATTCTAATCTGTTATTCAAAAACGGAATGGCAGAATATCTTGAAGTAATAACAGCGCAAGCAAATTTACTACAAAGTGAATTAGAACTAGCAAACCTTAAAAGAGAACAACTAGCTGCTAATACCGATTTATATCGTGCATTAGGTGGTGGTTGGAAATAATACCCTTTTCTATTATTATTTGGATGACGCTGTAAGACTTCGGTATTACGGCGTTTTTTTATTTGAATTCTTTCATTTACGATTAGAAAGAAATTAGAAATATAGAGATAAGCCATATATAACTATAAATTTTGTTATTATGATACTCTATTACAGCTTGGAAAATTATACTGATACTTTCTACTTAATCTTAACAAATGAAAGTTTATTATTTAGCATTAAAACTAATATCTCTCACTTAATGAAGTAAATGATTATAAATTAAGATAAAAAATCCAATCTTTATATAAATTATTGATCAAATAATTGGTTAACCAAATTTACATTTGAAACAATTATTGAAAGTAAATAATTCATAGAACAATAACTATTCTGTCCATATTAAACAAGATTCTTAATTAAGAAATGTATATCTGTTGCATCACAAAACAGTAATAAAAAAAACAACTCATTATAAATACCCTTAAAGAATCGTAGACAAGATTAGACATAGACCAAAGTTATATCACAATATTGTAAAGCGAACGGCATGGAAGTATATTCCCAGATATTAATAGGATCAATCTCAAAACCTGGGGGCAAATATTTAAAAAAAAAGAAGAACTTTGTCTTTATAAGAATTATTGATGACTTCTATAGAACTTTTAAAATTTATGCTGCCTGATTTTTTAGTAGA
>NZ_JBBYHU010000025.1:0-59405 GCF_038289905.1 Flavobacterium flavipallidum
AAATTCGTCTGATAATAAATCTTCTTTTTTCATAAGACTGTGTAATATTTAAATTTAAACAAAAAAATAATGAGGTCGTAAAACCCCATTATTTTTTAATTACACAGTTTATGTTATAGTACCTTTGAAATTAAATTTTAAACCAGTTTTCAGATATTTCACTTTCAACCAATTTATTGCTTTTGTGTACAAATTCATTTTTAGAGGAATTATAAGTATAATCTTCCCCCCATGTTTTGTAATTGGTAGCAACCTGCTTGATCGCATCGCAAATGAATTCGATTTCATCATTTGTCATAATTGGATGAACTGACATACGTATCCATCCCGGTCTTTCTATAAAACAACCTTCTAAAATCTTAAGCTCTATTGATTTGGATGTTGGCTGATCAACATTTAACAAATAATGTCCATAAGTACCCGCACATGAACAACCGCCTCTGGTTTGAACTCCAAAACGGTCATTTAATAATTTAACAACCAAATTATAATGAGCATCTTCAATATAAAATGAAACAACCCCTAATCTTTCAGTGTAATCAGGTGCCAAGATTTTTAGATTCTCAATCTTAGATAATCTGTCAAAAATAATATCAGTCAATTCATGCTCTCTATCCAAGATATTTTTAACACCCATTTTTTCTTTCAATTCAATGGAAAGAGCGATTTTAATAGCCTGTAAAAAACCAGGTGTACCACCATCTTCGCGAGTTTCAATATCATCAACATAGTCGTGATCTCCCCAAGGATTCGTATAACTTACAGTTCCGCCTCCAGGATTATCCGGCACTAGGTTTTTATATAATTTTTTATTAAAAATCAATACCCCTGAAGTTCCTGGACCACCCAAAAATTTATGAGGTGAAAAAGTAATAGCATCTAAATACTCTTCCTCATTTACTGGGTGCATATCAATTTGTACATAAGGAGCTGAACAAGCAAAATCTACAAAACACAAACCGTTATTTTGATGCATTAATTTCGCTATTTGATGATAATTAGTTCTAATACCTGTTACGTTAGAACAACCTGTAACCGCAGCGATTTTAATAGGCACATGTTTGTACTCCTGAAGTAAACTATCCAAAGCTGATAAACTTGGCAAACCATTTTCATCTGCAGCAATTACAACTACTTTAGCAATAGTCTCTAACCAAGATGTTTGATTAGAATGGTGCTCCATATGAGAAACAAAAACTACAGGTCTTTTTTCTTCAGGAACCTGGGTATGTTCTTTAAGGTTTTCGTTCAATTTAATTCCTAAAATACGTTGGAATTTATTGATAGCTCCAGTCATACCGGAACCTTCCGTAATTAACACATCGTCTTTTGAAGCATTAACATGTTTTTTGATAATTTCTCTCGCATCATGATACGCATGAGTCATTACACTTCCTGTTATAGCAGTCTCAGTGTGTGTATTTGCCACATAAGGACCTATTTCATTTAAAAGTTTTTCTTCAATAGGTTTGTATAATCTACCGCTTGCTGTCCAGTCGGCATATATAATTTTTTTCTTTCCGTAAGGAGATTCAAAATACTGATCTACTCCTACAACATTATTTCTAAATTGTTCAAAATACTTTTGAAGATTGGATACTTCCTTTTTTGAACCAGCCTTAGCCTTTAGAAAATTACTTATCAAACTCATAAATTGAAATTGTATTAAATACCACTTTGGCTGTTAACCAAAGTGGCATAAATAAAAAAATTAAGTTGTAGAATTATTTTTTAAATTTTGAAATTCCATCTTTAAGCCACTGATGGAATGTTGGTACATCTGGAGTATATCCCACAGGATCAATCAAATTATTTTCATTATGATCCATTAAAACATAGAAAGGTTGCGAATTAGCTTTGTAACGAATCGTTTGTAATTCGCTCCATTTTTGACCAATGTATTTTAATTTTTTACCTGGTTGCAATTTAGATTCGGTAATTTCACTTTCTTCTAACGGACGTTTATCATCAACATATAAAGAGATTAAAACCACATCCTTTTTCAAGATTTCTAAAATTTCAGGTTTTGGCCAAACATTTTGTTCCATCTTTCTACAGTTTACGCAAGCCCAACCTGTAAAATCTAACATCACTGGTTTTCCTACTTCTTTTGCGTAAGCCAAACCTTTATCATAATCGTCAAAAGCAACAATGTCGTGTGGTGCTAACAAGTGCGCTCCTTCCGGCAAAACTGTTTCTGCTGCTGCGCTACCATCACCCGCTTTAGAGTAGCCTACTCCATAAGGCGATTCACTATATTCTTGCGGCGGAGGGAAAGCACTAATTAAATTTAAAGGTGCTCCCCAAAGTCCAGGAATCATATAAATCGTAAAAGACAACACTACTAATCCTAAACTTAATCGACCTACCGAGATATGACTCAAAGGCGAATCATGAGGCAATTGGATTTTTCCAAAAAGATAAAATGCCAATGCTCCAAAAACAGCAATCCAAATAGCAATAAACACTTCTCTTTCTATCAAATGTGTTTGCGACACCAAATCAGCCTGAGATAAAAATTTGAATGCTAAAGCTAATTCTAAGAATCCTAATACCACTTTAACCGTATTTAACCATCCACCAGATTTAGGTAATGAATTTAACCATCCAGGGAAAGCTGCAAATAACGCAAAAGGTAAAGCGATAGCCATTGAAAATCCTAACATCCCGATAATTGGTGCTAAACCACCTTTAGAAGCAGCTTCTACTAAAAGTGTTCCCACAATTGGTCCTGTACATGAAAATGACACAATCGCTAAAGCTAATGCCATAAAAAAGATTCCTATCATTCCACCTCTATCGGCTTGAGAGTCTACTTTATTAGCCCATGAGTTTGGTAACATAATTTCGAAAGCTCCTAAAAAGGAAGTAGCAAATACTACTAATAGGATAAAGAAAATAATATTAAACCAAACATTTGTAGCCAAAGCATTTAAAGCATCCGCACCAAAAATACTGGTAACAGCTGTTCCTAATAATACATAGATAAAAATGATGCAAAGACCATAAATAATCGCATTTCTAACACCTACCGCTTTGTTTTTACTTTGTTTAGTAAAGAAACTCACAGTCATAGGAATCATCGGAAACACACAAGGAGTTAACAAAGCAGCAAATCCTGATAAAAAGGCAATGAAAAAGATAGACCAAATTCCTTTTTTAGAGTTAGAATCGGTTTTTTCTCCCTCAGAAACAGCCGATTTGTCAACTTCAGTTGTACTAGTAGCAGTTGCTACAGGCGCTGTTGCAGCAGAAAGATCAAAAGATAATTCAACTTCCTTAACAGGAAGACTTTCTTTTCCATTCGAAGCTACAAATTCTAAAAAAGCAGCTATTGTTTTTACATCACCTTTAGTTTCAATTCGTTGTTTAAAAGTAGCCTCTTTTTCAAAAGATTTAATTTTTAATTTATAAACAGCATCCTCAGCAGTTTTACCCTCATCTTCAGTTGTATTACCTACAATTGTAAAATTTCCAGCACTATCATCATAAATAAAACTAGTTGCTGTTGGACCTCCATCTGGAACAGTTTGAGAAAATAAGCTCCAACCTGATTCGATTGTTGCTTTTGTAACCAAATCATATTCAGTTGCAGAAATTTTTTCTACAGAAGTTGTCCACTTAACCGGATCAATATTTTGAGAATACCCCAGCGTTACAAAAACAAGTAAGGCATATACAAAAAGTATCTTTTTCATCAACTAAATATTATTTAATACTGAATTCTAAATCTTCTTCAGTAGGAGGTAAACATCTGCTATCATCACAAACCATATATTCCACTGTAGCTTTTACTTTGAATGGAGCTTTCCCTTTTAATTTAATACGTTGTTTAAAAGAAGCTTTATTTTCAAAATATTTAATTTTCATTTCAAAAATAGGATCATTTACAGTATGTCCTTGCTCTTCTACAGTATTCCCTTTTTTAAGGAATTTTGGGTTCGCAGGGAAAATAAATTTTGTTGGTTTTGGACCATCAGCAGGTATTGTCTGAGAATATAAATGCCATCCTTTATCGATAGTAGCAGTAGCTATTAATTCATATTCTGTGGCCGAAATCTTTTTAACAGAAGTAGCCCATTTTACTGGTTTTAAAACTTGTGATTGTCCTCCAAAAGCAATCATTAAAGTAAATAATAATACTAGTTTTTTCATTTGATTTTAATTTAATTAAGGGTATTGATTTTTGGTTTTATTATTATTTCATAAGATCTTTTTCCTGCTAAGATCTTTTTAGCGATTTCCTGAAAATCTTTTTCAGACATTTTATTTAAAATATCATCAAACTCTTTAGGATCGTTCATATTTTCATTGTATCTGAAATATCTTGAAAGCAACTGCATATCATAATCATTTTTATCTTTATACTGCTGACGTTCTTTAATAAAATTCACTCTTGTTTTATTCAAATCATTAGCATTTATTGTGCCATTTGCAATTTTTTCAAATTCATTAGTAACAATCTTTGCTAACTTATCTGCCATATCAGGATTACATTCAAATGAAAAAGACACATAAACACTTGTTTTAGGCTCTCTTATAAAACTTGCTCCCGCTCTTGGACTATAAGCACCTCCTTCAGATTCTCTTACGGTTTCTGTAACTCTTAATTGCAAAATATCTCCTAAAACATTAGTAAAGAGCACATTTTCTCTAGAATATTTAATATCATTATTTTTGAAAACAATATTAATTGAGGCTTTTGGATCTTTCATTTTTAAATAGACCGTTTTATCAATTTTATTAGATAACCAGTCCACTTGATTGTCTTTATAATTCTCTTTTTTATTCTTAGTTGGGATACTCGCAATGAATTTTTCTAAAAGCGGTTTCAATTCAGCTTCCTTAACATCTCCAACTATAAAAAACTCAAAATCAGAAGCATCAGCAAATCTATCCTTATAAATTGATGTTATTTTATCAAAAGAAATGGCGTCTATATATGCCTTGTCAAAAATATGCTTTTTAGGGTTATTTTTACCATATAAAGTAACCAACAAACTATCTTTCATATTCTCATTAATACTCTTGCTTCGCTTTTCAAGATTATTATTTAAATTACTCTTTAAAATTTTAAAGGCATCAGCATCAAAACGAGGTTTCACAAAGTTAAGATGAATCATTTGCAGCATAGTTTCAACATCTTTACTATTTGAAGATCCTGAAATCACTTCATTAATTTCATTAATAGAAGCATTCACTCTGGCTGTATTACCAGCTAGGATTTTATTCAAATCAGTTTCAGTAAAATCTCCCAAACCAGACATTTGTTGCAAACTTGTAGCAACAGAAGCCGATGGTAAATCTTCATCTTTTAGTAATGAAGTACCCCCGTAACTAATTGCATTAAGAGCAACAGTATTTTTTTGTTTGTTTACAAACTTGTAGCGCACTTTAACACCATTACTTAATTCAAAAGTTGTGGCTCCTACATTTGCGTCCTTAATTTCTTTGACAATTTTACCTTCATTAATTACTAAATCAGATACTAAATTTTTATTGGATACTGTTTCTGTATAGGGTTCTAATGTACCATCATTTTCAACTGATTCAATAATTGCAATAGCATTTTCTTTACTTAAATTTTCCTGACCTTTAACCCCTACAACATTCAAAAATCGATTATCCTTTGTATAAAGATTTTTTAAAGTAGTTTGAAGTTCTTCTGCTGTAATATTGTTGAATATTTCCTTAGTAATTTCATATTCTTTAGTAATATCTGTGATTACCTCATTATCCAAAAAGTTGTTTTGAATATTATCTTCAATGGAACTGTGATCAATATCATCTTTTTTGGCAATTTGATTTTCATATGATGACTTAAACATCGTAATCATTCGGTCTATTTCAGATTGAGTATAACCGAATTTAACAGCACGCATTACTTCTTGAAAGGCTTCTTTAAAAGCTTCTGCATGTTTATTTGGCTTAGGACTTACATTTAAATTAAAAACAGACATTGTCTTTGTCCAAGAGCCATTACCTACACCTGCTCTTACAAAAGAAGTATTAGGATCTTTAGCTTTTTCGGCAATTCTTGAAGATAACATTCCTAATGCCATATTTTGCAAAAGGGAACGTTTTAAATCAGCAACTGTTCCAGTGTTTAGTGGTTTTTTGTGGCGAATACCAAAACTGATTGACGGCGTAGATACTTCAGGATCTGTTCCTAAACTATACATCATTTCCTTGCTTTCAGGTATATCAACCGTATAACGTTTAAGTGGATTTTTTACTGCAGGGATTTTTGAAAATTTAGCAATAATATCCTTTTCCATTTTATCCACGTCAAAATCACCAATAACTGCTATTGCCTGTAAATCGGTTCTATACCAATCACGATAAAAATCTCTTAAAGCTTTGTACTTAAAACCTTCAACTACTGACATCAAACCAATAGGCATTCTATCAGCGTATTTTGAGTGATTGAAGATAACTGGAAATGAAATCTCAGATAAACGTGCATTTCCATCTTGTCTGGCGCGCCATTCTTCTTTAATAACTCCACGCTCAGCATCGATTTCCTCATCAGTTAACAATAAATAATGAGACCAATCAAACAAAACCTGCAAACAAGTATCAACTAAACCATCTTTGGTTGGAATATTATTTAAATTGTAAACTGTTTCGTCAAAACTAGTATACGCATTAATATCTTTTCCAAATACCGCACCGTGCTTTTGAAGCGTATTTAAAATACCTTTTCCTGGAAAATGTTCTGTACCGTTAAAAGCCATATGTTCTAAAAAATGAGCCAAACCTCGTTGATCTTCATTTTCTAAAATTGAGCCTACATTTTGAATAATATAATAACTTGCTGCATCTTTTACGACACTTGTACTTTTAATATAATATGTCATACCGTTAGGCAAAACACCTTTTTTATAGGTTTGATCCACTGGCAATGACGCCTTATAATCAATTGATTGCGAAATTGCTTCGGTCCCTATTAAAGCAAAAAAAGCAACAAACAAAAAGAAAAATTTCCTCATATAATCACCGGATTTAGTTTGGTTTAGTTTAATTTTTATTGAAAATCATTTTTCAAAGATATTCTCAAAAATAATGCTGTTATGTTAAAAAAAATTTAAAATATAATCATATAAATCCGATAGAATTACAGAAAAACCAACAATATTTCAATATTTAGCAAAAAAATAAAGTGAAAAAATAGTTATATAATTTATTAATAAACTCCTTTTTATATCAATTAAACAATATTCAACAGTTACAACTGTATTTAAAAAAGGTTCTATTCTTACTTCTTTCCTAGTTACAAAAAAAACATAAAACAATATATAACAACACTTTACACACAAAAAACAATCATTTTAAATCCATTTCATGTAACATTTAACTTTACAAATCATACTCTTTTAGTCGTATTTCAATTTATATTTCTTTTCATAATGCTAAAAAATAATTATCAAACTGTAATTTTTTTGTAAGTAAAATATTTTTTTGTAAACAACTTCTCATAATAAAAAAATACTGTTTGTAATTATAATCACAAACAGCCTCTTCTGAGATAGTTTGACTTTAGAATATATTATATCTCAGAAAGGTTTTTATAAAATGAATTAGTAGATATACTCAAAATCGTTTAAAATCAATTAATCTCTAGTCAAAAATTTGATTTATAAAGAAAATCCAATCCGTTTCCTATGCCTCGATTACAAAATCAATAACATCATTTTTTCTTTTAAAACACTCCCCCAAGAAAAGGATCTATATCCATTTAAACATCAATGCTTATATATTTTCAAACAAAATGTAACAAAATGCACAACATTTAAAAAGCTGTTCCGTTTATTAAATCTGAAATAAACTCTTCTAAAGAAATAGTATAAAATTTATAAATAAAAATCCCCCCAAATCATGAAAACAACAAAAAAAATTACTGCAACATTTATGCTTGCTTTAACGCTATTCTCTTTCAATGGAATTAAAGCACAAGAAACTAAAAATTATGACCAAGGTTTCCGTTTAGGATTTGGTTTAAGTGCCGGCTATGCGAACGAAGATCCATACAAACTTGCACTTGGAGCCGATGCCAGACTGCAATATGACCTGACTAAAAGATATTCTATAACCTTAACAACAGGTTTCAACAACATATTTGTAAGCAAAAATGACGGTAATGACTTAGGTTTTATTCCGGCAAAAGCAGGTTTGAAAGCCTTTGTATGGAACGACCAATTTTATTTGACCGGTGAAGCTGGAGCCGCTTTTGCAGTGACTAATAATTACAACGACACCTCGTTCTTACTATCACCTGGTATTGGATTTGCCAACAGATATATTGACATTTCTGCTCGATATGAACATTATTCTGATTTCCCAACTATTAATAATGATGGAAGTCCAGGCAAAGGTTTTGGTCAATTTGCAGTTAGACTGGCTTATGGTTTCAAATTATAAATTTAAAATTATTAAATACAAAAAGGTTTCATCTCAAATTTTAAGATGAAACCTTTTTCATTTAAAAAAAGCTTATAAAAACTTTATTCTTTAGCCAATTGCTCTTTATAAACTGCAAAATTAGCTTTCACTTTGTCCTCTAAATCAGGAACCTGAATGTCAGTCAATTTTTGCATTTCTTCCCAAATAATTTTAGCCACAATATAGCGCGCCATTTCTTTATCATCGGCAGGAACAATGTACCAAGGTGCATTTTCGGTAGCCGTTTTATTAATAGCTTCCTCATAATATTGCATATAAGAATCCCAATGCTCCCGCTCTTTCAAATCTCCCGGTGAAAATTTCCAATGGTGTTCCATATTTTCCAGTCGTCGTAAAAGACGTTTGCGTTGTTCTTCTTTACTCAGATGAAAATAAAATTTCAAAACAATCGTTCCATTTTGAGTAATGTGTTTTTCAAAATTCCGAATTTGCTCCATTCGGTTTTCCCAAAATTCAGGTGTAATGTCTTCGACCTTTTCTATTCCGGGCAAATTTTCATTCAAAATATATTCCGGATGCACTCTGGTAACTAAAACATTCTCGTAATGTGTACGATTAAAAACAGCAAATTTTCCTTTTTCCGGCAAAGCCAAATAATGGCGCCATAAATAATCATGCTCTAGTTCTGTAGAATTCGGTGTTTTAAAACTGTGCACCACTACGCCTCTCGGATTAAATTCCTTGAAAACTTCTCGTATTAAACTATCTTTCCCAGAGGTATCCATCCCCTGCAGGCAAATCAATACCCCATAACGGTTGTGCGCATACATGACATCCTGCAACACACTCAGCTTTTCCTGAACCTTTTCCAGTTTCTCTTCCTTATCATCATCACTGGCTTTGTTGTTTAAATCTGTCGGAATTTCCGAAAGTTTAATAGGCGCTATTACTTTAAAATCGGCTGGATCTATTGATTTCATAAGACATCTCTTAAGGTTACACTCTCAAATATAAGGAATAAATACTATATTTCTTTTCCTTTTAAAAAGTGAAATTTCGATTTTAAAATAAAATTAACTCAATTTCAACTTCGAAAAGCTAATTTTAGCATTCAAAATCAGTACTAAATCTTAATTAGTTATTTTATTAATAATCAAACAAATGACAAATCTAAAAAACAAAAATGCAATAATAACCGGAGCCGGAAAAGGAATAGGAAAAGCCATTGCTCTAGCACTTGCAAAAGAAGGTGTCAATGTAATTTTAATGGCCAGAACTCAGGTAGAAATTGACAATGTAGCTGCCAAAGCCCGTTCGTTAAGGGTAAAAGCCTTAGCTCTAACGGTGGATGTTGCTGATATCAATTCCGTAAATACTGCTGTTGCAAAAGCCTTTGCTGAATTCGAAACTATTGATATTCTAATCAATAATGCCGGAATTGCCGCTTTTGGTAAATTCTTAGAACTGGAACCTGCCGCTTGGGAACGTATCATTCAGGTAAACTTAATGGGAGCTTATTATATGACACGCGCTGTAGTTCCTAATATGATAGAAAGACAAACCGGAGATATTATCAATGTTTCTTCTACAGCGGGACTGGCCGGAAATGCTTTAACCAGCGCTTACAGTGCCTCTAAATTTGCTTTATTGGGAATGACCGATTCTTTAATGCAGGAAATGCGTAAACATAACATTCGTGTAACAGCCTTAACTCCAAGTACCGTGGCTACAGATATGGCCAAAGACTTAAATCTAACGGATGGAAATCCTGAAAAAGTGATGCAAGCTGAAGATATGGCCGAATTAATTATCGCACAACTAAAATTAAACCGACGTGTGTTTATCAAAAACAGCAGCATTTGGTCTACAAATCCTTAATTGCAACTAACCATATAAGTACATTTAAGAAACTTATATAACTCCTATCTCTCGACAGACAGGACAAGGTAAAATATAAAACCATTAAGGAATTAAGTTTATTAAGCCTGATACTTAATTTTCTTAATGGTTTATAATATTTTAGAAAAACTAAACTAAAGCCGAAACAAATTCCATTCGAACGCTTCCATCTTCGTCTATATGTGTCAAGTTTACTTCATGTAAAGTGTTCACTAATTCCGGATTCCAAGGCGTTTTAACTTTCACATAGTTTTCAGTAAATCCGTGGATGTATCCTTCTTTATTTTCTCCTTCAAAAAGTACCGTCCTTTGTGTTCCTAACTGACTTTCATAAAAAGCACGACGTTTTTTAACTGACAAACTGCGTAACATTTTGCTGCGTTTAGCACGCACATTTCCTGCAACAACACCTGGCATCTCTGCCGCTTCGGTATTATCTCTTTCCGAATAGGTAAAAACATGGAGATACGAAATATCCAAATCATTCAGGAAATGATAGGTTTCCAAGAAATGTTCGTCTGTTTCCCCTGGAAAACCAACAATCACATCGACTCCAATACAAGCATGAGGCATCACTTCTCGAATTTTAGACACTCTTTCTGTATAAACCTCACGCAGGTAACGACGCTTCATCAACTTAAGGATTTCATTACTCCCTGATTGCAACGGAATATGGAAATGCGGTACAAAAGTTCTGCTTTTAGATACAAACTCGATGGTTTCGTTTTTCAATAAGTTCGGCTCGATCGAAGAAATACGCAAACGCTCAATTCCTTCTACCTCATCCAAAGCCTGAACTAGTTCTAAGAAAGTATGTTCGTGTTTTTTGTTACCAAATTCCCCTTTTCCGTAATCACCAATATTCACACCGGTAAGCACGATTTCCTTGATGCCTTGCTGCGAAATTTCGTAGGCATTTTTCAAGACATTTTGCAGTTCGTCACTTCGTGAAATCCCACGGGCTAAAGGAATGGTACAATAAGTACATTTATAATCGCAACCATCCTGCACTTTCAGGAAAGCACGAGTACGGTCACCAATGGAATAACTGCCTACATAAAAATCGGCTTCGGAAATCTCGCAAGAATGCACCTCGCCAATATCATTTTTAGACAAATCATTGATGTAATCGTTCAGTTTGAACTTCTCAGTGGCACCCAGCACCAAATCCACCCCGTCCACATTGGCCAACTCTTCCGGTTTCAATTGCGCATAGCAACCCATTGCAGCAATAAAAGCTTTATTGTTAAGCTTCATGGCTTTGCGAACGACTTGTTTAAATTGTTTATCGGCATTTTCGGTTACCGAGCAGGTGTTGATAACATACATATCTGCCACTTCCTCAAAATCCACACGGTCAAATCCTTCGTCCTGTAAGTTACGGGCAATGGTTGAAGTTTCTGAAAAATTCAGTTTACAGCCTAGGGTATAGAAGGCTACTTTTTTTCTTTTTTCCATAAGTAGTCGCTAATAATGAAATCGTTGTCAAAAATTAGCGTGTGCAAATTTACAAACAAATACGGGAATTAAAAACCCGATTATCATTATATTTGTAAATAGATTTTAAACTTAAAAATCATGCAATCAGCTAATTTACAGAAGCAAAAATTAGAACTCATTGAAAAAATCATCCATACTGATGATCAAAACACTTTGGATTTTTTAAAAAGCATCTTAAATGATGAAACTTCGGATTACGAATTGACCGATGAACAAAAGCAGATTGTAGAAGAAGCTACTGCTAAATACTATTCTGGCGAAGAACCTTCTTTCACTTGGGATGAAGTAAAAAACAATATTAGAAAAAGAAATTTCCAAGACTAATATAAATCAAAAGAAAAATTTTATTAAGCTTTTGAATTTTGCCAAACAGTCTCTACTATATCATACATTAATTAAAAAAATGGAAGAAAAATCAAAAGACGCCATTGTACTTTTTATTAAATTCGGAAGCGAAGAAAACATCAAATCTCTCTATGAAAACGGTTTGATTTATTTAAATACAATTGATTATTTTCAAAATTTAGAAGATAACGGTGTAAGAGGAGATAAATTTGAAGGCACCGTAAATATTAAAAATTTTAAACATACTGATGAGTTCAAACTCGAAATAACTGACACCATAACTGGAGAAAAAATGAATTTCAAGCCTGGTAAATTACAACTACGTCATTATGATTCAAATCCAAAAGGAAATTTATATTCACTATATTGTATAAAACAATCAGATTTTTTAAATACAGATGAATTTATTATAGACTCTAAAGTCAAAGAATTTGGTACACATGCATTGTTTATAAGAAACACAAAAATATTCATCGACAAACTTACCGATGAAATCACAAAGCTAAATATGCCTTACAAAGCAAAACCAATAGAATACTATGAGCCGGAAAATATTAATGGTGAGATAAATTTATTCCAAAAAATTCAACAATATAAGTATCAAAGTGAATATCGAGTTGTTGTCAAAAATAACAAACAAGAACCTTTGAAAATATTGATAGGAAGCTTAAAAGAACATTCTGAAATGTTTGCAATGAATTCTTTAAATGACTTAAAAATAATTGCAAATAAAATAAAACTTTAATTACTACAGAAAAAGAAATACCAATTTATAACTACACAAAAAAACACTAAGAAATCAAGATTAAGAACAACTCTTAAATCCCTGCAAGAATGAGCGTCCCGCTCTTGCATCTTTCGAATATAAAACACTTATAATTACTTTATGAGATTGCTTCGCCAGTTCGCTATCGCTCGTGTCCTCCTTCGCTGGATGACAAAATCATATCAAAATTAAATCGTCAAACAAACATATAAGAAAATTTACTACGTTTGCTTTTTTTAAACATACAATTTTTCGGACTTAAACCAACTTTAACTTAAATAAACTCCATGAAAAAATTATTCATGCTTTGTGCATTTATTATCACTCATTCAATCTTTTCACAATCAACAACAAAACTAAAAGTCACTGAAAGTGCAGAATACAAAGACGACATCAAATCCATAGATATCCTGACTATTCATACAACCGAATCAGGAGAAACTGCTATTATTAGAAATGGGAAACATGATTTCTTATTTGACATTTTTGATAAAAATCTTAAAAAAACTTTTTCTAAAGTGGTTGAAGCTGAGAATGACGAAAAATTTGTTGGCGAATTATTTTACCAAAATCAACTTAAGTTTTTTACAGTTTATGCTCCAGAAAAAGACAAACGTATTGTTTACTGCCACACTTTAAATCTAACAACAAAATCTTGCTCAAAAACAACGATATTTGAAACCGCTGCAGAAAAAAACCAAAGCATTTTTGGTTCTGAAAGAAAACACAAAACTAATTTTGCTTTATCTCCTAATGGCGATTATTTTGCAATTGCTACAGACAATATTTTAAAAAACAAAAACTCTTACACTATTAGAGTTTTTGACTCAAAGTCGGAAAAATTAATTTATACCAAATCCTATCAGGAAGACGAAAAAAAGACATTTGAGTTTAATGATTTATTCGTAGACAACAATGGAAATGCTTTTTCACTGGGTAAACTTTACAAAAATGGATTAGCAGATAAAAATGCATCTGGAGATGCCAATTATCAATTTGTCCTTAATAAAATATCAAAAGACCAGACTAGCTTTATTCTTATAGATTTAGAAAACGAACACATTAATTCTCTAAGTATCTCAAATAATAATAACGAATTAAATCTTATTGGTTTTTATTCAGAATTGAATGTAAACAGAATTAAAGGCGGATGCACTTTTGTAATTAACACCAATGATTTAAGTATTAAAAGAAAAAAAATTCAGGAACTACCAAAACAGGTTTATGACGATTTATACGGCTACAGAACGGCAGAGCGTAAAAATGACAAAAAGAAAGAATTAAGAAACTTTGATATCGATTATGTTTTAAGAGATGATACGAATAATGTTTTCCTTGTAGCAGAAGAATTTTACATAACCACTATGTATGTGAGCACAGGAATGTATGGTGGAGGCTACTGGCAAACTATATATCATTATGATGACATTTTGATTTTAAAATTCAATGCTGAAGGAGATTTGGTTTGGGGAAGAAGTGTTTACAAAAGAGCTACAGCTCCCTCTTACAATGCGTTTCTAAAAAACGACCAACTCCATATTATCTTGAATTCTGGTAAAAATCTAACTGAAAAAACCGATGGAAGAACAAAATTATCCAAAGGATGGTTAGAATCTACTTCCTTGTATGATTTAGAATATTCTAATAACGGAGAAGTTAGTTACAATAAAATACAGGATAATAACGGTAATGAATTTTATCTTCCTTTTTATGGTACTTACGAAGGAAATAAATTTATCATGATGAATGATGGTCGAAAGAAAAAGATATTTATGACTCTAGAATAATTAGTTAAATGAACTAGCTAAAAAACAAAAAACCATTAAGAAATCAAGATTAAGAACAACTCTTAAATCCCTTAATTTCTTAATGGTTTAAAAAAAGTAAAACGGTCTAAGCTAAAATAAATCGCTCAATTACCTCAGCTACTCCGTGATCGTTATTGGAAGCGACAACTACATTTCCTTTATCTCTTAAATGCGCATCTACATTATCCACCCAAACGCCAAGACCGGCATATTCAATCATCGAAAGGTCGTTTCCGGCGTTACCTACAGCAATCACCTCAGCCTGGGCGATGTTTAATTTTTCAGCCAGGAATTTCACACTGGCACCTTTGTCAATTCCTGTTTGAGCTGCTTCAAGAAAAAATGGTTTCGACATACACACGCTCAAATGCGGCATGGTTGCTTTCAAATCATTTTCTACTTCTTTCAAATAAGAAGGTTCTTCAAGCAAAATACATTTTATTGCCGAAGTTTGTACCCTTTCTTTAAAATTAGGCACCACTTCGTGTTCCAAGCCTGTAATATTAATTTCTACGTCAATGTATTCAGAGCGGGTTTCACTCACTACTTTTCCGTCTAAATAGGTAATAATATGGGTGTTTTTAGCCTTGCTATAATCATACAAAGCATGGATTTGCTCCAACGTCAAACTTTGCTCAAAAATTACTTCGTTCGTTTTCAAATCGGTAATTACCGCACCATTAAACGAAATCATATAGGAATCCATCAAGCCTAAATCCTTAGCATACTCAATCATTGCAGGCGTTGGTCGCCCAGAAGCCAAAATAATCTGTACTCCTTTTTCTTTGGCCTTAGCCAACATATTTCTGTTCTCTGCTGAAATGATATGGTCGTCATTCAATAACGTATCATCCATATCCAGCACCAACATTTTGTATTTCATAATTTTATTCTTTAAAATAGTTCTTCAAAGTTTATTGACTTTAACGAACAATATATCTTGTAAATTTTAAATTTTCTTTCTCCAACAACAACAAATTACCAAGATAACAACCTATTAGATAAAAGGAAGCAGAGTTTCCATTTTTTGAAATCCTAATATTAAAATTATTCTGAATATTAATATTTTGTTCGATAGCTATTGGATCTCCCATATATTTTCCAGTTTCATATTCCCATAAATTATCCAATCGACTTGGCATAAATAAAAATCTGTCACCAATAAGCAGGACAATAACAATCGATATTATTAGAAACGGCTTCTTCATTTATTTTTTAAATTGACCTTGTCTGGAATCAAAAATTTGAAGAATTCTAATTTCTGATTCTGAATGAATTTTATAAATAACTTTAAAATTACGCACGATCATTCTTCGATATGGTTCTCCTAAAAATTCATCCACCTGATATTGCTCAGCAAAATGAATACTTTTACTCTGTTTAACAATATCGTTAATAACATTTTTAGCTCCTTGTGGTGATTGTATTCGGATAAATTCGAAGATGAGTTTTAAATCTGCCTTAGCCTGATTATCCCAAAGTACTTGAATTGGCTTTTTCATTTTACCAATTCTCGATTTCTTTTTCTAAATCTTCAATTGTTGTATAATTGCCTAATGTAATTCGAACATCGGCTTCTTTAACCATGTTAATATATTCTACTTTATCAACTGGATAACCACTAATAGTATGAGCAACAGCTTCTTTATCCAAAACCGTTTTTAGAGCCATTATTTTTTTAAGTTTACTTTCATCATTAATATGAAGTAACCAATCCAATAATTCTATTTTTTTTGCAGCTATATCCATTTTAACAATAGTATTAGAATAACAAATATACAACTATTAAATATTCAATCGAAACTCTTCAATAACAGTATTTGCCTTTGCAAAATCAGTTTCCTGAATAAACAATTCCACAGCCGAACCTGAACTCCCAAAACCCGCCAATCTGGCCGATTGAATGTTGTCTTTCATCAATACTTCCACACCTATGGTTTCCATTTTTTCCTTCAAAGCCAAAGCCAAAACTTCACTCCCTGAAAACACTTTCATCAATCCCATCGTTACTGTTTTTTTTTAATTATTTCCGTTTTCTTCGTTGCCTTCTTCCTCCTCAAAATCATCATCCTCTTCTTCTGTTTCTTCAAAGTCAAATTCGTAAGGCTCAATTAGCATTTTATCAGCTAAAATCGCTACTCTTTCGGTATAAAAATCCGAGAAAATAATGCGTTGTGTTTTAGCAATACTATTAGAAATACGCATGATTTTCGACTCGTGACGCATTTTCAAAAGCGCATCACAATCATCAACGATAAACATCTTCAATCGGTTCACATTATAGCCTGCCGTTGAAAACATTTCGTTTAGTTTCGTTGGTGTCCCAATCAACACATCAATTCCGGTAGAAACATAGTTTTTATCATAATCCATATCTCCTTTTTCGTGAACGCCATACACTTCCAGATGGGTATATTTGCTATACTTCTCGAAAAGTTCCTCCATAGCCAACATCTTTTCCTTGTCTTCCACCACAATCAAAGCACGAGGCGATTCTTCATTGCTTCCTGCTAATTTCTGAATCACGTTAAGTACAATTGCTGTTGTTCTTCCGCTTCCTTTCGGCGCATAAATAACACAGTCGGCACCACTTTTTATCGTTGAAAAGGTTTCTTGCTGCACTTCAGTAGCTTCCGTTAATCCGTTTTCTGCTAAAGCCTGTTGGAGCTTTTCATTTATTTTTTTTAGTTTCATCAACTTTATATTAAAAGATTGAAAAATTCAAAGATTGAAAAATTACAACTGCAAGCCAAATCTTTAAATCTTTGAATTTTTAAATCATTAAATTTAATTTTAATTATTTCGATGCAAACAGTTTTACATCATTTTCTGAAATTTGGCTTCCGCCAAGGATAATCAAACGTTCTACCACGTTGCGCAATTCACGGATATTTCCGGTCCAATCGTATTCCTGTAACAATTTGATGGCATCATCAGTAAATTTTTTCACAGCAGTTCCTTGCTCAGAAGCAATTTTATCGGCGAAATGTGTCACTAGCAACGGAATATCTTCTCTTCTATCATTCAGCGAAGGCACTTTAATCAAAATCACCGCCAAACGATGGTATAAATCCTCACGAAAACGGCCTTCTTCGATTTCTTTTTTCAAATCTTTATTGGTTGCCGCTACTACACGCACATCCACTTTGATATCTTTATCAGCACCTACTCTGGTAATCATATTTTCCTGTAAAGCACGTAACACTTTGGCCTGAGCCGAAAGACTCATATCCCCAATTTCATCTAAGAAAATGGTTCCTTTATCAGCTGCTTCAAATTTTCCGGCACGGTCTTTCACCGCAGATGTAAAAGCTCCTTTCACGTGTCCAAACAATTCACTTTCGATTAATTCAGAAGGAATAGCGGCACAGTTTACCTCAATCAAAGGAAAAGCGGCACGCTCACTTTTTTCATGCAATTGATGGGCAACTAATTCTTTCCCGGTTCCGTTTGGTCCGGTAACCAATACACGGGCTTCGGTTTGAGCAACCTTATCAATCATCATTTTGATATGATTAATAGCTTCACTTTCACCTATCATTTCGTAGTTTTTGCTGACTTTTTTCTTTAAAATCTTATTCTCAACTACTAATTGTTTTCTATCTAAAGCATTGCGAACCGTATTCAGTAAACGATTCAAATCAGGCGGTTTTGAAATATAATCAAAAGCCCCTAAACGCATCGCCTGAATGGCAGTTTCCATATCGCCATGACCCGAAATCATGACCATTGGAATTTCCGGCTTTATTTTTTTGACTTCTTCCAATAATTCGACACCATCCATTTTAGGCATTTTGATATCGCAAATCACCAAGTCGTAATCGTTATTCTTTATTTTCTCCAAACCCGAAACACCATCTTCAGCTTCCTCTACCTGATAGCTATCATTTTCTTCCGAAAGAATCTTAGAAAGCACTCTTCTGATGGCAGCTTCATCTTCGATTAATAATATTTTACTCATTTGTTTATCTGATTATTTGATGATTTGATTAAAACAATTGACCAAATCAACGAATTAACATTATTTAATATTTTAACCAACGGTACAATTCTTTCCAGCTTGGCTTTTTTCCATACATCAAAATTCCCACTCGATAAATCTTAGAAGCGAACCAAACTACTAATAAGAAAGTTCCAAATAATAATAGAATCGAAATTGCAATTTGCCAAAATGGCACACCAAAAGGAATACGCATCAACATTACAATTGGAGATGTCAACGGAAATATCGAAAAAGCAACTGCAATGGTACTGTTTGGATCATTTATCACGCTAAAGAAACCCACATAAACACTCAATACCAAAGGCATAATGATAGGCAAAAGGAATTGCTGAGAATCGGTTTGATTGTCAACGGCAGCACCAATAGCGGCATAAAAAGAACTATACAAAAAGTATCCTCCAATGAAATAAACCACAAAACCAATCAAAATACTGGCAATAGGTAAATTCCATAATTCTTTTATATACAATTGGGCTATTCCAGCAAAATCTCCAGAAGAATGCTCAACCAAAGCTGATGGTAAATGCGTTGTCGCCGGCCCCACATTCACATCAAAAAATGCAGAAGCAGTTATCAACAACGAAAGTCCGATGATGACCCATATAGTAAATTGCAAAATTCCTGCCAAAGAAGTACCAATGATTTTACCGATCATCAACTGAAAAGGTTTTACCGAAGAAATGATGATTTCTATAATTCGGTTCGTTTTCTCTTCAATAACAGAGCGCATGACCATATTTCCATAAATGATAATAAACATCATGATAAGGTAACCAAAAGCGCCTCCAATGGCAATCTTAGCTTCGTTGAGTCCTTTCAAACCATGTTCACCCGAAGTTTTGGCAATATTAATATTGACCGTAGCTTGCGCCTTTTCAATCACTAAAGCATCCAAATGGGCATTTTCCAGATTGATTTTGGTAATTTTATTTGCAATAATATTCTGTGCGTTTTCGATAAATGACATGCTGGGACTAGCATTAGAAATAAACTCAATTTTATTTTCTAAATCAGCTATAGAAGTGGTTTTAGGAATTACCAAAATTCCCTCATATCCATTATTAGCTACACTATCCTTTAAAAACTGTTTATCAATTTGCGATAAATCCAAATACTTATACTGTTCGTCCTGACTGTTTTGAGCAATAAATTCCTTGGCAAACAAAGCTGTTTCATCATGAATTGCGACACGTTTTACATCGGCTTTCATTGAACTCAAATACCCAACAAATACAGCTACTACAACAAATAATAGCGGACTTAAAAAAGTCATTACAATAAAGGATTTGTTGCGCACCTTGGCAAAAAATTCTCTTTTTATAATTAGTGATATTATACTCATAATTTAAAATATTCAAATCTGAAATTCCAAATACCAATAATCTTGAAATTTGGAATTTCTTTATTGATTTTTATTGTTTAGTTACCGTTTGGATAAAAATATCGTTTACACTTGGAATTTTCTCAACAAAATGAGTCACTTGTCCTCTTTGAGTAATCAAATGCAACAATTCATTAGGTAACGCATTTCCAATTTGTATTTCTAGTTTCAACTCGTTGTTCAAAGATTTAAAATTAGCCGGACTAACAGTAAATTTCTGGGTAATATCATACATTAAACCTTCTACATTTTCAGTCAAAATACCCACTTCATAACTATTTATTTTATGCTGTCTTTTGACATCGTCTAATTTTCCTTCGATTAATTTATTCGATTTATGAATCAAAGCAATATGATCGCATAATTCCTCCACACTTTCCATACGGTGCGTAGAAAATAATATCGTTGCACCCTGTTCTTTCAAAGCTAATATTTCCTCTTTGATAACATTGGCATTTACAGGATCAAAACCTGAAAAAGGTTCGTCAAAAATCAGTAATTTAGGCTTATGCAAAACACAAACAACAAATTGGATTTTTTGAGCCATTCCTTTCGAAAGCTCCTGAATCTTCTTGTTCCACCAACCCTGAATCCCTAATCGGTCAAACCAATAATCCAGCTGTTTTTTAGCCTCAGCCTTAGAAAGTCCTTTCATTTGTGCCAAATACAAACATTGCTCACCCACTTTCATACTTTGGTACAAACCTCTTTCCTCTGGCAAATAGCCAATATACTGTACATGTTTAGGCTGTAATTTTTCACCATCCAAAATTACTTCTCCACTATCCGGCATAGTTATTTGGTTAATGATTCGAATAAGTGAAGTTTTTCCGGCACCATTAGGCCCTAAAAGCCCAAAAATACTGCCTTTAGGAACAGACAAAGATACTTCGTTAAGCGCTACATAATCTCCGTATTGCTTCACGACTTTATTGACTTCTAATAAGGTATTCATGCTGATTTTTAGAATTTTCTTTTCAATTAAACCTTTTTGGTCTTACGGTTGTAAAAGTAAATAATTACTACCTAAATAGACGATAATTGTTTCATAAAAAAACCCATCATCATTATTGACAATGGGTTTTATATCTTGTTTTTATTTTCTCTAAAAGTTTAAGAAAACATATCTTTTACTTTTTCAAAGAATGATTTATCTGATTTCTCAGGATTTGGTGAAAAATGATCATCCTCTAAGTATTTTTCAAAGAATTGTTTTTGCTCTTTGTTCAATGTTTTAGGTGTCCAAACATTCACATGAACTAACAAATCTCCACTTCCATATCCATTGATACTTGGGATTCCTTTTCCTTTCAAACGAAGAATTTTACCCGATTGAATTCCTTCTTCTAATTTGATTCTTACTTTTCCGTTAACCGCTTCGATATCTTTAGAAACTCCTAAAACAGCTTCCGGGAAACTGATATACAAATCATAATGCAGGTTCTCTCCTTCTCTTTTCAGGTATTCGTGCTCTAATTCTTCAATAGCAACAATTAAATCACCAGGAATACTGTTACCCGGAGCATCGTTACCTTTGTTAGAAACTTTCAACTGCATACCGTCAACAACACCCGCTGGAATTTTGATAGAAACAGTTTCATCTTCTACAATCATTCCCTGAGCATCAGCATGAGATGGTTTATGATCTAAAATTTGACCAGACCCACCACAAGTATGACAGGTTTGTGCCGATTGCATTCTCCCTAAAATGGTATTGGTTACACGCATTACCTGTCCTTGACCATTACAAGTCGAACATGTTTTGTATGTAACACCAGGAGCCTGAACTTTACGTTTAACTTTTACTTTTTTCTCCACTCCATTAGCAATTTCCTCCAAAGTCAATTTTACTTTGATTCGCAAATTACTTCCTTTCGCACGACGAGGACCACTGCTTCGACCACCGCCAAAACCACCAAAGCCGCCACCGAAAATATCACCAAACTGACTGAAGATATCATCCATATTCATATGGTGACCACCGCCAAATCCGCCGGAACCATCAAAAGCCTGATGTCCAAATTGGTCATATTTTGCCTTTTTTTCAGGATCTCCCAACACCTCATAAGCTTCAGCTGCTTCTTTAAACTTTTCTTCAGCCGCTTTGTCTCCAGGATTTTTATCAGGGTGAAATTCAATAGCTTTCTTTCTGTAAGCTTTCTTTATTGCTGAAGCATCAGCACTTTTAGAAACACCTAATATCTCGTAAAAATCTTTTTTCATTGTATTTATTTTTTAAAAAAGCACTGCTTTTTTGTCCGACAACAAAAGGTCTTATATTACTGTCCAATAACTACTTTTGGATAACGAATAATTTTGTCTCCTAATTTATATCCTTTTTCAAGTACATCTACAATTTTCCCTTTCAAGTCTTCTGACGGCGCAGGAATTTGAGTAATTGCTTCTGCAAAATCAGCATCAAAAGCATCTCCAGCTTTCACTTCAACTAATTCTAATCCTTTAGATGATAAAGTGTTTTTTAATTTTTCATGAATCAATTCAACTCCTTTTGTCAAAGTTTCATCAGCTGTTTTTGCAATTTCAACCAAAGCCCTGTCAAAATCATCCAAAATTGGCAACATTGCTAATAAAACTTCCTGATTGGCAGTTTTAAACAACTCAACACGTTCTTTTGAAGTTCTTCTTTTATAGTTTTCAAATTCAGCAAATAATCGTATATGTTTGTCTTTTTCATTCGCTAAGTCTTGCGCTAATTGCTCTTCAACACTTAACTCCTCAGTAACCGCTTGTTCTTCACTCGCTTTATTTTCCATTGTTACCTCATCCATTTCCTTATCGATTTCTGTATTCTCAGTACTCATATTTCCCTTATTTTTAAATATATTTTTAAACTTCATCATTTTTTACACTTTCCTAAAGATAACAAAAGTATTGCCAAATCACACTAAATGCCAAATTGTCACTCTTTTTCTCAATAGCCATTTTTTAACCCTAATTTTTCCTTAATTTATTTTTTTTCATCTTTAAAATGAAATTTTAATAAAATTTTAATATATATTTCAATTATATTGTATATGTTTGTTATTGGGTTCTAATCAATATCTAATTTTCGTTTGAAAATAAGCCCGAAAATTAGAATTGATTTCTAAACAATTATTAATTCGCGATTATTATACTAAAAAAAGCTTTGTCCATGACAAAGCTTTTTTTGTACTATTTCTGATTATTTTATTCTAATGCTTTTTTCAATCCTTCAAAATCTAAAGCCATCTGCTCACCTGAAACTAAATTTTTAAGCGAATAAGTACTAGAATTCATTTCTTCTCCACCCACTATCACTGCAAAAGGAATATTTCGTTTATCAGCATATTGAAACTGTTTTCCAACCTTTGCTTTATCCGGATACAATTCAACTTTTATACCCGCTGCTCTTAATTTTTGAATAGCCTGCAAAGCATAAAAAGCTTCGGCATCTCCATAATTCACAAACAAAGCTTTAGAACTTGCCGTCACTGTTTCAGGAAATAGGCCTAATTCTTCAATCACTAAATAAATACGATCCAAGCCGAAAGAAATCCCAACACCACTAGTATCTGGTTTTCCAAAAATACTCGTCAAATCATCATATCTTCCACCACCTCCGATGGATCCCATAGCAACACCTTTTGGCGCAGCTACTTCAAAAATTGCTCCTGTATAATAATTCAAACCACGTGCTAAAGTCACATCCAAGTCCAAAATTGCGGTTGACAATCCTAATTGAGTCACATTGTCACAAATAAAACCTAATTCCTCCACACCTTTCATTCCTTCTTCTGAAGTTGCCAAAAGCAGTGATAATTTTTCGATTTTCTCAGAAATGCTTCCTGTGAAATGAAACAAAGGCTGCACTTTTACAATGGCTTCTTCGGAAATTCCTTTTTCAATCATTTCCTTTTTAACACCATCTTCGCCTATTTTATCTAACTTATCCAAAGCCACCGTAAAATCAATCAATTTATCCGAAGCACCAATCACCTCAGCAATTCCTGACAATATTTTTCGGTTGTTAATTTTTACTGTTACTCCGTTCAAACCTAATGACGTAAAAACCGTATCATATAACTGCACCAATTCTACTTCCTGCCATAATGATTTTGAACCTACCACATCGGCATCACATTGAAAAAATTCTCTGAAACGCCCTTTTTGAGGTCTGTCAGCACGCCAAACTGGTTGGATTTGGTATCTTTTAAACGGAAATTCAATTTCGTTTTGATGTTGTACCACATATCTTGCAAAAGGCACTGTCAAATCATAACGCAAAGCTTTTTCAGTTAACCAATCTGTCAGATATTTAGGTTTTAATTCAGTATAAAATCGACCAATAATAGCCTTTGAGAAAAAAATTAATTCATTCTCTTCTAAATTTAAAAACTTTTCTATTTGCTCTTCATTATCACCTACTTCAACTATAATTAATGGAAATAAATCTTTTGAAAATCTATCAATAGTAACATTAGTATTTTGTAAATATTTCAATGCTCCAGAAGCATAATTTTTAATGTTTTTTTGAAAATTTACAATAAGATCATCTTCAGAATAGCTATCAAAATTTTTATAATAATCTTGATAAAATTTACTAATCCCAAAAACAAATTGTAATAAACAATCATTTAGTTCATTCAAATAATCTCCCGAATTCAAAATTTTAAAAATCAAACGATCCCCTTCTTCTCCATATTTCCCCATAAGGGTTTCTGAATTTTCAAACGAAGGTGTTTCAATTGGTTGGAAACCAAATTTTTCAAAATTAGCTTTGATTGTTTGAATGATATATTGACGTTTAGCCACCTCAGCCGGTGAAAAATCTCTTGTCCCTTTAGGAATACTTGGTTTTGATGCCATTTTTAAAAGTTAGAAGTTAGAAGTTGGAGGTTAGAAATTAAAAATTCCAAGCACGACCACTTCTTATCTCTAACTTTTAACCTCTTATTTCGCTGTGCAAATATCTTATTTTTAAAATAAAAATCAGACACTAAAATAAAGTTGTAACAAAAATTGTATTTTCGTAACAAACTACTTACGATGCGCGGTCTGTTAAAAGAAAATATAAAAATAGCTTTTGGTTCGATTAAAACTCAAATATTACGAACCATATTGACAATCCTAATTATCGCCATTGGAATCACCGCTCTGGTGGGAATCCTTACCGTAGTTTCGGCTCTGGAAAACACCATTTCTTCTGATTTTGCTTCTATGGGAGCCAACACATTCAACATTAATCGCTACGAAAACACTATTAAAAGGCATGGTGGCGAACAACGAACCATTATCAATCCGGTGATTTCCTATCCTGAAGCCGTTGCCTTTAAAAACAAATACAATTTCCCACTTACGCAAACCTCGTTATCCTTCAAAGCCACTTCAACAGCCGAAGTAAAATTTGATACCGAAAAAACCGACCCTGAAATTTCGGTTGTAGGTGTAGATGAATATTTTATCACTAATTCAGGACTAGAAACCAGTACGGGACGCAATTTTAACAATTTTGACATTAGCAACAACAACTATGTTTGCGTAGTAGGTTCAGACTTTTTAAAAGGCTTACTTAAAAATATCAATCCCATTAATAAAATCATTTCAATTCGCGGTGCACGTTTTAAAGTCATAGGTGTTTTAAAAGAGAAAGGCTCTACTTTTGGCAATAGTCAGGATTTAAGAGTATTAATCCCAATTCAAGTGGCTCGTTCTCTTTTTACAGCTCCAAATATCAATTACAATTTAAGTGTAATGGTAAATAATAAAAATTTTCTAGAAGAAGCTACGGATAACGCCATAAGTACTATGCGCAGCATTAGAAAATTAAACCCTGTAGAAGAGAATAATTTTGCTATTAGCAGAAGTGACGATTTGATTAATCGATTTCTTAGTGTCACCGAATATCTAGAATTAGCAGCTTGGGTCATTGGAATCATCACCATTTTAGGCTCTTCCATCGCTTTAATGAACATTATGATTGTTTCGGTCACGGAACGCACCCGCGAAATTGGTGTTCGAAAAGCATTAGGCGCTAAACGCTCCACTATTGCTATCCAGTTTTTTATAGAAACCTTACTTATTGGACAAATTGGAGGTTTAGCCGGAATTGTTTTCGGAATTCTGATTGGTTACGGAATTGCTTCTGCTTTGAGTTTTGTCTTTGTAATTCCCTGGCAGGCAATCATGGCTGCTTTTTTAACCAGTTTTGCAGTAGCCATTGTTTCCGGATTGTATCCCGCAATTAAAGCCGCAATTTTAGATCCTATTGAGGCGCTGCGTTATGAATAACTGTTCTGTGATCAGTTTACAGTATTCAGCCTGTACCAACCTTGTAATTCCTAAAAAAACTGAACACTGCTCACTGAACACTACTTTTTGTCATTCTGTCGTTCCCGTAAATATCTTTTCGTAATTCGACATCTTTGAAATTCATATTCTCAAGCATAGCAATCATTTCTTTTCCTAAATACTGATTGATTTCAAAAAATAATTGTCCGTTTGGAGTTAGATTTTTTTGTGCCAATTCGGCTATTTTTCGATAAAAAACTAAAGCGTTATCATCTTCTACAAAAAGTGCAAGGTGCGGTTCATACTCTAAAACATTCTTCTTGATTTCCTGTTTTTCCAGATTTCGAACATAAGGAGGATTAGAAACTATAATATCAAATTGCTGTTCCAAATCATTAGTTTGCAAAATATCTTTATGGATACAAGTAATATTCACTTGATTTAATTCCGCATTTCTTTTGGCTGTAGCCAAAGCTTTTTCAGAAACATCAATAGCAAAAACCTGTGCATTCGGAATATTTTTAGCCAATGAAATTGCAATACAACCACTCCCTGTACCGATATCTAAAATCCTCAACTGCTGACCGCTGACTGCTGACTGCTGACTATTTATTATCCAATCCACTAACTCTTCCGTTTCCGGTCTTGGAATCAACACATTTTCATTAACTTCGAATTCCAATCCGTAAAATTGGGTTTTCCCTAATAAATATTGAACCGGAATCTCTAATTTTAATTGTTCCAAAATAGCGTTCCAAAGCTGCAATTCGGCATCCGAAAAACTTAAATTGGGCTGTAATGCCAAATCAATTCGTTTCAATTGTTTTTTTTCTTCTAAAATCAAGTAGAAAAAACTTTCAGCTTCGCCCTCATCATAAATAGTCGAAAGCGCTTGAATAAAAAGAGACCTGTATTGTTTGATTTGCATATTAAGTAAGTTCAAAATAAGAAAAACACATGTTAATAACCATTCTGTCAGATTAAAAACTTTAAATTTTCCTTTTCACCATTAAGTCATTAAGCAGCATTAAAGCTTAACATTCTTAATTTCTTAATGGTTTTTAATTATTATTTTTAATGTTAAGCTATAAAAAGACAAAAATAGAAATAGTTTATTGTTATTTTTAGCCTTTTCAAAACTAAATCATAAATCCAAAAATGACTATTTTTGCCCCGTGAATACAGATGAAAAATACTTAGCGCGCTGCATTGAATTAGCCCAAAACGGCTTAGGAACTACCTACCCTAATCCGATGGTAGGCAGTGTTATTGTTTATGAAGGCAAAATAATAGGTGAAGGCTGGCACAAAAAAGCAGGCGAACCTCATGCCGAAGTAAATGCCGTAAATTCAGTTAAAGATAAGTCTTTACTAAAAAAAGCAACCATTTATGTAAGCTTGGAACCTTGCAGTCATTTTGGAAAAACACCGCCTTGTTGCGATTTGATTATTCAAAACAAAATTCCTAATGTAGTCATTGGAACTGTCGATCCTAATGAAAAAGTAGCAGGAAGAGGCATCAAAAAATTAATCGAGGCAGGTATAAACGTAAGGGTTGGTGTTTTGGAAGAAAAATGTAACGAACTCAACAAACGATTTTTTACTTTTCATCAAAAACAACGCCCGTATATCATTTTAAAATGGGCTGAAAGTCAAGATGGCTTTATCGCACCAGAAGAGAGAACCGAACAAAAACCCGTTTGGATTAGCAATTCCTATTCGAGACAATTAGTTCACAAATGGAGAAGCGAAGAACAAGCCATTTTAGTAGGAACACGAACTGCTATCGATGACAATCCTAAATTAGATGTGCGCGATTGGGGTGGAAAATCACCAATAAGAATCGTTTTAGACCGAAATAATCGTATCCCAAAAACGAATCATTTACTGGATAAACAAATTCCAACTATTGTTTTTTGCCAATCCAACTCCCATACAAACGAAGAAAATCTTATCTTTGAAGTAATTGATTTTGATCAACATATTGCACCCCAAATCACACAAATTTTGCATCAGCATCAGATTCAATCAGTGATTATCGAAGGCGGCCGTCAAACCTTACAAACCTTTATTGACGTTAACCTTTGGGATGAAGCACGGATTTTTAAAGGAAAAACCAACTTAAAAAAAGGAACAAAAGCTCCTGTTATACAACCAAAAGCAAACCAAAAACAGTTTATCCTTGAGGACGAACTCCTAATACTAAAAAACCATGACTAGCACCATAAATACCATCATTTTCGATTTTGGAGACATCTTCATCAATTTGGACAAAAAAGCCACAATGGATGGATTTAAAAGACTTGGCTTAAAAGAATGGAACAGCGAATTAGACCAATTGAATTTTCAATTTGAAAAAGGCAATATAACTAAAGACGAATTTCTGATAGGTTTTCAAAAACAAATGCCCAACGCCAGTATCGAAGAAATCCTAGAATCATGGAATGCAATTTTGGCTGATTTTCCTTTGTATCGACTGGAATTTTTACAAATGCTTTCTAAAAAATACCGCTTATTCTTATTAAGCAACACCGATTCTATTCACATAGAAACATTTGAACAAAGAGTGGGTGCTTCTTTTTATGGTGATTTCTATCAATGTTTTGAAAAAGTTTATTTTTCATACGAAATGGGAATGCGTAAACCGGATGCCGAAATTTACCAAACACTTTTAAACAAACACGAATTACAAGCCAAACGCACCTTATTTGTTGACGACAAAAAAGAAAATACGGATGCTGCTGCTGCATTAGGAATTCACGTTTGGAATCTACAAGTAGGCAAAGAAGATGTAATTGATTTATTTCAAAAAACAATTCTTTAACAATACCAAAAAATAACGGTAATCTCAAAATCAAACAATCACAATCAACTTGTATTGTAATTGCTAATAATTTTTGACATTGCTATTGAAGATGAAGGACACCTACAACACCATTGCTTATGAATCCGAAGAAATACTTTTTAAAGAAAAAGGGAGTAAATTCTTTGGCTACGCTTTTCCCATCACTTCCGAAGAGGAAGTCAAACCCATTCTTGATGTTTTAAGAAAACAACATCCCACCGCCTGTCATTATTGTTATGCTTACCAATTAGGCACTGAAAAAATAAGCTACAGAGCCAATGACGATGGAGAACCCAGTAATAGTGCCGGAATGCCAATTTATGGCCAAATTCAGTCTTTTGCAGTTACCAATACGCTTGTCGTAATTGTTCGCATTTTTGGAGGAACCAAATTAGGCGTTGGCGGACTAATTACAGCTTACAAAACTGCCGCTCAACTCACACTAGAAAGTTGTTCCATTATTGAAAAAACGATAGACATTCACTTTTTAATTTCTTTTGATTACAAAAACATGAATAAGGTCATGCGTATTATCAAAGAAAAGAATCTGGACATTGTCAATCAAAAAATGGAAATGAGTTGCGAAATCGAAATCAAAACCCGAAAAAAAAATGCCGAACAAATATTCGACATTTTTAATTCATTATTTGAAATTGAAATAAAATCAAAAAAATAACTTTCTACCTAATAAAAAACCAAAAAAACCACCCTTAAAATTTTATAAAATCTTTAAAATTAGTACTAAAATTTTGTCTCAAATTAGACAAAAAAACACTTTCAAATCTTTCGATTTTTAAATTCGTAAAAGTTGCGTTTTCACATACTCTGGAGCTGCCATCGGACGGCCTGTTTTCATATCAACAAAGACCAAAACCGAGTGCCCAATTGTTAATAACTCATCCTGTTCATTATAGATTTCATAATCAAATTCAATCTTAACTGATTTCTGGCTTTTGAAAATTGTTTTAACCCGCAAAATATCATCATATCGAGCAGGTTTTTTATAATTCATTGTCAAAGAAACAACTGGAAGCATCACACCATTTTCTTCCATCCATTTATAAGAAATCCCAATGTTTCTAAGCCATTCCACGCGTCCCATCTCAAAATACTGAGCATAATTCCCGTGATAAACCACTCCCATTTGATCGGTTTCTGCATACCTTACCCTAACATTGTACTCGTGTTCTCTCATCTTTTAATTTACATTTCTTTTATACCTTTTTTTGGAATACTTTTCCTCTTACTTACAATAATATTTCTACAAAATCAACCTCTAAATATTTTTTTTTAACGAAAATTGTTCACATATTTGTTTCCCCGAGAAATAATAACTTTTTAGATATTATTTACTTCAAAAAACAGAATAAAAAATATAATAATTTAACAGAATTTATGAACAAAACTGCTCAATCAGTATGGGATAACTGTTTGTCTTTTATAAAAGACAATATTCAAGATCAGGCATACAAAACCTGGTTTGAACCAATTAAGTCAGTTGAACTTACCGATAACGCATTATACATTCAGGTTCCTAGTAAATTTTTCTACGAATGGTTAGAAGAACACTATGTTAAATTATTGAAGGTTGCCCTTACTAAAGAACTTGGAAAAAACGCAAAGTTACTTTATAAAATTAAAATGGAGAACACTTATGGTAACAAACAACCGTTCACTGAACAGTTACCAAGTACCAACCGTCCTCCAGTAAAACCACAAAATGTAGATGCTCCTTTAAAAAATCTGGATCCGGAATTAAAAAATCCATTTGTAATCCCAGGAATCAGAAACTTAAAGATTGAATCACAACTAAACGCTAATTATAGTTTCGACAATTTCCTTGAAGGTGATTCAAACAGATTAGCTCGTTCGGCGGGTATGGCTGTTGCCAATAAACCGGGCGGAACTTCATTCAACCCATTGTTAATTTTTGGTGGTGTTGGACTAGGAAAAACACACCTGGCTCACGCAATTGGAGTTGAAATTAAAGACAAATATCCTGAAAAAACAGTATTGTATATCTCTGCTGAAATCTTCACACAACAATATATAGATTCGGTAAAGAAAAACACCCGAAATGATTTTATTCATTTCTACCAATTAATTGATGTATTAATCATTGACGACGTACAATTCCTTTCAGGTAAATCTGGAACTCAGGACGTGTTTTTCCACATCTTTAACTATTTACATCAAAACGGCAAACAAGTCATCCTAACTTCTGACAAGGCTCCTGTGGATATGCAGGATATTGAACAACGCTTATTATCTCGTTTCAAATGGGGATTATCAGCAGAGTTACATCAACCGGATTACGAGACTAGAATTTCGATTCTAAAAAATATTCTATACCGTGATGGTGTTGAAATGCCGGATGAAATTATCGAATATGTAGCTCGTAACATTAAATCGAATGTTCGAGAACTGGAAGGTGCTATTATTTCATTGATTGCTCAGTCTTCTTTTAACAAAAAAGAAGTAACTATCGAACTTGCTAAAAGCGTAGTTGAAAAATTCGTTAAAAATGTAAAGAGAGAAATCTCCATCGATTACATTCAAAAAATTGTTTCTGATTATTTCCAATTGGACGTTGAAACACTGCAATCTAAAACACGAAAAAGGCACGTAGTACAAGCAAGGCAATTGGCGATGTTTTTCGCTAAAAAATTCACCAAAAACTCTTTGGCTAACATTGGTTCACAAATAGGTGATCGTGACCACGCTACTGTTTTACACGCTTGTAAAACGGTTGACAATTTGGTAGCAACCGACAAACAATTCAAAAAATTTGTCGAAGATATCCACAAAAAACTAACGCTATAATAGCAATATGTCTGTCAAAATTTTAATGGTATGTTTGGGCAATATCTGTCGGTCACCACTGGCTGAAGGTATTTTAGCATCCAAACTACCAAAAGACAAATTCTTCGTTGACTCTGCCGGTACAGGAGCATGGCATTCCGGAAATCAACCTGATTCTCGTTCCATTGCCGTAGCAAAAAACCACAATTTAGACATCTCGTATCAAAGAGCTCGACTATTTAAAGTGGAGGATTTCGAAACTTTCGATTATATCTATGTAATGGACAAATCCAACTTCAGAGATGTAATACGTTTAGCAAAAAATGATAAACAAAAAGAAAAAGTTGAGATCATCCTGAACGAATTGTATCCGAATGAAAATGTAGATGTTCCGGATCCTTATTACGGCATCGCCAATGGTTTTGAAATGGTGTACCAAATGCTTGACGAAGCCTGTGAAATCATCGCAACAAAATTGAAAGCTAATCATAACTAATTTTTAGCTTAACACTCAAAACAAAAACCTAATGAAATCGAATACTCCTTTTGGAAAACTCTATCTAATCCCAACTACCATGGGAGAATGCGACCCAATGGACGTTTTACCCCAAACTGTAAAAAGAACGATTGATTTCATTGACCATTATATTGTAGAAAACGAAAAAACAGCAAGAAAATCTATTAAGGCAGTACATCCTGAAAAGAAACAATCTGATTTAATCCTTTTTGCTCTCAACAAACACACCGATTCCAAAGAACATAAAGACTTTATCCAACCGTTGTTAGAAGGAAAAAATGTAGGTTTGATGAGTGAAGCCGGCTGTCCAGGAGTCGCTGATCCCGGTGCTGTAATTGTAAAATTAGCCCATGAAAAAGGTATTCAGGTTGTTCCTCTTGTAGGTCCTTCTTCTATTTTATTAGCCATGATGGCATCTGGAATGAACGGACAAAGTTTTACTTTTCATGGTTATTTACCGATTGAAAAAGACGAAAAAAGAGCCACTCTTAAAGCTTTGGAACGTATTTCATTCGAAAAAAATCAATCCCAAATTTTCATTGAAACCCCATATCGCAACAACAAATTAGTAGAAGATTTAATTCAGATACTACATCCTGAAACCCATTTGTGTATCGCAACCGATATCACGTTGCCAACGGAATACATAAAAACCAAGAAAATTTCGGCCTGGAAAAAAGAAAATATGGATTTACACAAACGCCCTACTATTTTTATTATTCATAAAATGTAGTTTCCCATTTTATTTTTTTTAAACATATAAGTCATATAAGTTTTTTTTGTTAAGGTTTTCATTTTTCAGAATAAATAAGTCGAAATAAAAACCCTCAATTTTCGACACCCCATTCTTATATGAACTTATATGACTTACATAGTTACAATAAAACATATTTATTTTCTCAGTAGCTTTCCTTACTTTTAGGCCTTTAAAAAGTAAGTCATGTCTAAACTTCCCAATATCACCACCAGTATTTTCACGGTTATGTCAAAAATGGCAGCCGAGTACAATGCCATCAATTTATCTCAAGGTTTCCCCAATTTTCCAGTAGATGAAAAGCTGACTGATATTGTAGCCCAACTGGCCAAGGAAGACGTACATCAATACACTCCGATGGCAGGTTTTCCGCCATTACTAAATAAAATTGCATCATTAGTTCAGAAATCATACAATAGAACTATTCAGCCAGAAACCGAAATTTTAATTACAGCCGGAGCCACACAGGGCATTTACAGTAGTATTCAAGCATTAGTTGGAAGCGGAGACGAAGTCATTATTTTAGATCCCAGTTACGACTCTTACGAGCCCAATGTTTTGTTATCCGGTGGAATTCCTGTCCGAATTCCGTTAAATGACGACTACACCCCCAATTGGGATTTAATCGAAAAAGGCTGTAATGACAACACCAAAATGATCGTCATTACCAACCCGCACAACCCAACGGGGAAAATCCTATCAATGACTGATATCGAAAGACTGGAAAGCATTTTAGCAAAATTCCCAAAAATAATTCTGTTGTCTGACGAAGTTTACGAATACATTACTTTCGAACAAAAACACCTATCCATCCATACACGTCCAGCCCTACGAAACAGAGCAATAATTACCGCTTCTTTTGGAAAAAGCTTCCACATTACAGGTTGGAAAATCGGTTATGTTGTAGCTCCTGAACATTTGATGAAAGAAATCAAAAAAGTGCACCAATTTCTGGTTTTTAGTGTCAACAGTATTTCGCAGGCTGCCATTAGCCAGTATTTAGACTACGTTTCAGTCGAAGAAATTAGTCCCTTTTATCAGCAAAAAAGAGATTATTTCCAAAAATTACTTTCTAACAGCCGATTCGAATTAATGCCTTGCGAAGGCACCTATTTTCAAGTCGTGTCTTACAAAGCTATCTCTGATGAAAACGATGTGGATTTTTGCAAACGCCTCATTATCGAACACGGAGTTGCCGCCATTCCTATTTCTACTTTCTATGAAAATGGTAAAGATTTGCGCTTAATTCGTTTTTGTTTTGCAAAGGATAATGCAACTTTAGAAGAAGCCGCGAGGAGACTTTGTGCAATTTAGACAATCTACTCAGGGCAAACGTCCTAAGTTTAGAAATAAGAAAAACAGCCACAAATTACACGAAAAAACACAAATTTAAATGTTGCTTTATTACACGAATCTGCTAAAAGCAGATATAAATTGGTGTAATTTATTTTTAGAATTACTATTTTTTGTGCAAATTAGTGATATTCGTGGCAAAAATAAATTCATACGTTTGCCTTAAAAAACTACTTAACTAAAATTATAATCAAAACCCAATTATAACAAATCTCCGATTTCGTATATTTACCATAAAACCTCATCAAAATGAACTTTAGCCAAAAAATGTTACGAGACGATGCCCTGCAAGGCAAAGTAATTGTTGTTACCGGTGGTGGTAGCGGATTAGGAAAATCCATGACCCAATATTTTTTGGAGCTAGGTGCTAAGGTAGCCATTACTTCACGTGATTTAAGCAAATTGACTCATACAGCAACCGAGTTGGAAACCACAACTGGCGGCACTTGCTTGCCCCTACAATGCGATGTACGTCATTATGAAGAAGTCGAAAACATGTTGCAACAAGTTCTGAAGGCTTTTGGCAAAGTTGATATTTTACTAAACAATGCAGCCGGAAACTTCATTTCTCCTACTGAGCGACTGTCGGCCAATGCCTTTGATACCATTATTGATATCGTTTTAAAAGGCACAAAAAACTGCACCTTGGCTTTTGGAAAACATTGGATCGACAGCAAACAAACATCTGCTACGGTTTTGAATATTGTCACTACCTACGCTTGGACCGGTTCGGCTTATGTGGTACCCAGTGCGACTGCCAAAGCTGGCGTGCTCGCCATGACCCGAAGTCTGGCCGTCGAATGGGCTAAATACGGCATTCGTACCAATGCTATTGCGCCCGGACCTTTCCCTACCAAAGGCGCTTGGGACAGATTGTTACCGGGAGATTTGGCTCAAAAATTTGATTTGGCTCAAAAAGTACCACTCAAGCGTGTGGGCGATCATCAGGAGTTGGCTAATCTGGCGGCTTACTTGGTTTCCGATTTCTCGGCTTATATTAATGGCGAAGTCATTGTCATTGACGGTGGCGAATGGCTCAAAGGCGCAGGACAATTCAATATATTAGAAGCCATTCCGGAAGAATTGTGGGACCAACTGGAAGCAATGATTAAAGCAAAGAAGAATAAGTGATTTAGTTATTTTTTTCTCTTTTATCATTTTCCAAAAAATAGTAAATACTAATTTATAAATCAATCAATAGTGGGTTATTACACAAGAGTATTTTGCTCAAGCACACAGAAACCTAAGATTAATCAAATACTTGATTATCTTAATACAAAAGGCCATAACATTAGTATTAACTTAAACGAATTACCTGATAATTGGAATGAATTTGAATTATTTTATGATTCTGAAAGATTACCATTAATAGTAGAATTAAACGAGAAAGAATCAGATCACTTAGCAGAACAAGAAATCGAAGAATTTTGCAAAGCCATTGGAAAGCCTTCTTTTTTTGAATTGAATAAGAAGAAAGTATTTTCTCATTTAAATAAAACAGAATATATAATTTGCATACAGCTACCTACATCAGACATTTTAGATAAAGGTTATGATGTAAACGGAGATTTTATGAATTATTTAGAAACAAATTTTTACGGAATGATTCAATGCGATAATGAAGGGTTTTATCTTAAAACTAAACCACTCTGCACTGAAAGTGCAGAGGTTGGTTTTTACGAGGGACTGAAAGTCCCTCTTTTTCTTTCATTCGAGAATGAAATTTGAATTCTCATTATCATCTTTTTTCCGATGATGCTCTAAATATTCATTCACCATTTTATCTGTAATATTACCCGTACTCCAAACTCCGTAACCACTTGCCCAAAAATGTTGCCCCCAATTATATTTTGTAACCCAAACAACATGACATGTTAATCTGCTTACTGTGTGCGAACCTTTTCTTAAATCTGTACTCATAACCTAAAAATATAGATTTTTTCGCATTACTAAAGTACTGCAATAAATTGCAGGGTTTTAAACCCGAGATTGAGACCAATAAACTATTATTAAAGATGGAATAAGTACACAAGTGAATAAAAGGCTATTATCTAAAACATTAATTTCAACAAATTCACAAACGTATCCTCTTGTTACCTAAAAAACAAAAAACACCAATAAAACTTATTGATAACCCGACAACATTTCACCCAAAAACCCAAAGCAACTCCCAATTAAATTGCTATTTTTGTTGTATCCTAATACAAAAAACAACCTATGCTGATTATAGGAATTGCAGGCGGAACCGGTAGCGGAAAAACCACGGTGGTACGCCAAATCATGAATCAATTACCGGATGCCGAGGTAGGCGTAATATCTCAGGACTCTTATTACAAAGAAACCAATCATCTTAGTTATGATGAGCGGGTACTCATCAACTTTGACCATCCCAGAGCCATTGATTTTGATTTATTGGTCAGTCATTTAAACCAACTCAAGGCTGGCGAAACCATTCAGCAACCCATTTATTCCTTTGTGACACACAACCGCACAGAAGATACGATAAGCACCCATCCACGAAAAGTAATGATTGTAGAAGGGATTTTGATTTTGGCGCATGCCGAACTAAGAGGTCTATTTGACATCAAAATCTTCGTGCATGCCGATGCCGATGAACGCCTTATTCGCCGTTTAAAAAGAGACATCGCCGAACGAGGCCGCGATATGGATGAAGTCCTCAACCGTTATCAAAAAACCTTAAAACCCATGCACGAACAGTTCATTGAACCTACGAAAGCCTTTGCCGATATCATTATCCCGAATAATAATTACAATACAGTAGCCATCGACATGCTGCGTAGTGTAATAAACCAAAAAATTCTATAATTTTATCGTAATTTTAAACTTTTAGTTTGAAGTTGCAATTGTCCTTAACTTCCGCAGTCGGGCGTCAAATGTTTGAAGAATGCGAAAAAAGAAAAGCTGTTTGAGGACGAAGGACGAGTTCTTTTCTTTTAGCATTCGAAAACTAATTTGACCGACGAGGAAGTGCAGACTTGATTTTTTTGTTTCTTTTTTGATCAAGCAAAAAAGAAAATCAATAAATCTGATTTTTCAACTTAAATCAAAACGTGAATCCTATTATTTTTGTAAAATAAAAAAGTATTCCTGAAATAGATACAACAAATGACAAATCCCTATAAAGAAAAAGCCTGGTTTAAATTTTTAAGCAATAAGTACATTTGGTCCTTATTATTTTTCATTGTTTGGATGTTATTTCTGGACAATTATTCTTATTTTGACCATCGGGTTTTAGACAATCAGATTGAAGAACTGGAAGACAACAAAACCTACTATCAGGATGAAATAAAAAAAGACGAAGCGCAGATCAAGCAACTCAAAAATCCGGATCAGGTTGAAAAATATGCCCGTGAAAAATATTATATGAAAAAAGACAGCGAGGATATTTACATTGTTGAATTCGAAGGCGACACGATTGAGAAAAAATAAACAGTATACCCTCAAACCCTCTCAAGAAGGGGATTAAACCAAACTAAAATGGCGACTCACCTATTCGAAGATTTTGATCCTGTTTCCTCCAAACAATGGAAACAACGAATCCAATATGAATTGGATGGTGCCGATTATAATGAAAATTTAGTTTGGAATTCACCGGAAAACATTAAAGTAAGACCTTTTTACCATGGAGACGATTTTAGCCAAACTACAACCGCTCCTACCTTTGCTTCCGACTTTAAAATTTGCCAAAACATCTTTGTTTTTGACGTTCAAAAATCAATTGACAGAGCTTTAGATGCCTTGCAAAGAGGAGCCGAAAGTCTGCGTTTCACCATTGACAATGAATCACTGGATATCAAAAAACTGCTTGAAAGTTTACCCTTAGAAAACACCGCTATCTATTTTGATTTAAAATTTCTTGCGGTGGATTTTATAGAAAAAGTAAACAAAATTGTAGCTTCAAAAAAAGCCCGCATATTTTACAATTTAGACCCTATAGGCCAATTAGCAAAAGAAGGCAATTGGTTTGTTGCTAAAGAAAAAAACAATTTTGAAAGTCTGCAATTGCTTTCAAAGAACTTCCGTGAGCATTCCTTAATTAGTATCAATTTGGCCTTGTATCAAAATGCAGGTGCTACAATGGTACAGCAAATTGCTTATGCTTTGGCTCATGCCAATGAATACTTCAACCGAATTTCTACGATTCATCAATCAATAGCTTTTGAAGTAGCTGTAGGTAGCAATTATTTTTTTGAAATAGCCAAATTACGTGCCTTACGACTATTGTTCCAATTGATTGCTAAAGAGTATTATCACGACAAAGATTGTCATATCTTGGTAACACCATCTAAACGCAACAAAACCTTATATGATTACAACATGAATTTGTTGCGCACGACGACAGAATGTATGTCGGCCATCATAGGTGGCGCTGATGCCATTGCTAATCTGCCTTATGATGCGATTTACCATAAAAACAATGAATTTAGCGACCGCATTGCCCGAAATCAATTATTGATTTTGAAAAATGAAAGTTATTTTGACAAAGTCAACAATCCCGCTGATGGCAGTTATTATATTGAAACTTTAACTCAGCAACTTGCCGAAAAAGCACTCGCTTTATTCAAAGAAATTGAAGCCAACGGAGGTTTTTTAAAGCAATTAAACGACGGCATTATCAAACGAAAAATTCAGGAAAGTGCCGATAAAGAACAGCAACTTTTTGATTCAAATACAGAAATTTTGGTTGGAACCAACAAATACCAGAATCCAAAAGACAAAATGAATGACAACATAGAGTTGTATCCTTTTGTAAAAATAAAACCCCGAAAAACACTGATTACCCCAATAATTGAAAAACGTCTGGCAGAACAATCCGAACAAGAGCGACTGGCAGCCGAAAAATAAATCAAGAATACAAGCCAAAATCAATTTGCAAAAAGCACCCAAATGATTCGAAAAGACCTCCGACATATTCAACTAAAATCAGAAGCTGAAAGCAGTTTTGAATTTTCTTTTGCAAAAGAAAATTCGACTGTTGAAAATTTTGTCACGGCAGAAGGTATCGAACTCAAATCCAATTATTCAGAAAAAGATATTGAGGATTTGGACCATTTGGATTTTACTGCGGGATTTCCTCCATTTCTACGAGGACCTCACACTACGATGTACGTTCAAAAACCCTGGACTATCCGCCAATATTCAGGATTTTCAACTGCTGAGGAAAGTAATGCTTTTTACAGAAAAAATCTAAAAGCCGGTCAGGAAGGACTATCTGTTGCCTTTGACTTGGCGACGCATCGCGGTTATGATTCGGACCACGAACGTGTACAAGGCGATGTAGGAAAAGCAGGTGTAGCCATTGATACTGTTGAAGATTTCAAAATACTTTTCGACCAGATTCCGTTAGACAAAATGTCGGTTTCCATGACGATGAACGGAGCAGTTTTACCCATAATGGCTTTTTATATCGTTGCCGCCGAAGAACAAGGTGTTAAACCAGAACAACTTTCAGGAACGATTCAAAATGACATCCTGAAAGAATTTATGGTTCGCAATACTTATATTTATCCACCGGAAGCTTCGATGAAAATTATTGCTGCTATTTTTGAATATTGCAGCAAAAACATGCCCAAATTCCATTCGATTTCTATTTCGGGTTACCACATGCAGGAAGCGGGAGGAACTGCAGATATTGAATTGGCCTACACACTTGCTGATGGCTTAGAATATGTAAGAACCGGACTTTCGGCAGGACTCAAAATTGACGATTTTGCTCCCCGATTATCATTCTTTTGGGGGATTGGGATGAATCATTTTATGGAAATTGCCAAAATGAGAGCCGCCAGAATGATTTGGACTAAACTCATGCAAAATTTTAATCCGAAAAATAATAAGTCACTTTCGCTACGCACTCATTGTCAAACCAGCGGCTGGAGTTTAACGGCTCAGGATCCTTTTAACAATGTAGCCCGTACCTGTATCGAAGCGGCCGCTGCTGTTTTTGGAGGCACTCAATCCCTTCATACAAATGCCTTGGACGAAGCTATGGCTTTGCCAAGCGAATTTTCGGCACGAATCGCACGAAATACGCAGTTGTATCTATTAGAAGAAACTAAAATCACCAAAACAGTTGACCCTTGGGCAGGTAGTTATTATTTAGAAAGTTTAACGAATGAAATTGCCGAAAAAGCCTGGAAACACATTGAAGAAATTGAAGCCCTTGGTGGAATGACCAAAGCATTGGCAAGCGGAATTCCGAAATTACGAATTGAAGAAGCATCCGCACGCAAACAGGCACGAATTGACAGCGAACAGGATATAATTGTAGGCGTTAATAAATTTCAAGCAAAAAAAGAGGTACCTTTAAATGTTCTGGATATTGACATTGAAAAAGTAAGAAGTCAACAATTAGAAAGACTACAACAGGTCAAAAAAAACAGAAATGGCTCAAGAGTTAAAGAAGCTTTAGAAAAAATTACCCTTTGTGCACAAAGCGGAAATGGTAATTTATTAGAGTTAGCTGTTGAAGCTGCCCGAGAGAGAGCCACTTTAGGTGAAATTAGTCAGGCTTTAGAAACGGTATACGGAAGACATCAGGCACAAATTAAAACGTTAAGCGGTGTGTATAGTAATACAATAAAACAGAATAAAAGTTTTGAAAAAGCAAAACAATTAGCTGACGCATTTACTCTTCAGGAAGGTCGTCGCCCCAGAATTATGATTGCTAAAATGGGTCAGGACGGACATGACAGAGGTGCAAAGGTGGTAGCAACTGCTTTTGCCGATATCGGTTTTGATGTGGATATTGCGCCTCTTTTTCAAACTCCTGCAGAAACCGCTAAACAAGCAATTGAAAATGATGTTCATATCGTAGGCGTCTCTTCCTTAGCCGCTGGTCATAAAACTTTGGTTCCACAATTAATTGAGGAACTAAAAAAATTCGGACGAGAAGACATTATGGTGGTAATTGGCGGTGTGATACCTACCCAAGATTATCAGTACCTTTTTGATGCAGGAACAGCTGCTATCTTTGGTCCGGGAACCAACATCAGTAAAATAGCTTCAAAAATACTAAGTTTTTTTATTGAGGAAAAACATTAAAAGAGAGTCCGAAGTCATAAAAAGGACTCTCTTTTCAAGAATTTTCAATTTAAAGAGAAACTACAGCGTTGCTATTTGGCACAATAAAAGAGGTATCATAACCAGAAAATGCTTTTAAATAACTTCTAATCGAAGTACCATAAGCATCCCTAAAGAATCTCTTTCCATTACTTCTGAAATATCTTTTTACGGTACCAGTACCTCCAAGATGAGCAGCAGCAAGAATACCCGATTCGGTAATCAAAATACCACCTACAACTTTTCCGTCGTATTTCTCGATAATGTCCTTTAAAATGGATTTGTTTTTAGATAATAAAGCAACAAAGGCTTTTTCTTGCAGTTTTGGGCTTCTTAAGAATTTATCTGTATCATGAATTCCAATAGACCTCAAAGTTTTGTTTCCAAATTGGTATTTCCCTAAATACCCTAACGAATTAACTTTTTTGTACTTGTTTTCGGATTCTCTAAATCCGATTGCTTCTTTAAAACCGATGAATAAATTCCCTGTGAAAGGAATATTTAAACCGGAATTAACTTCTTGCGCTAATGAAGGGAACTGGTATTTTTCCCCTTCAACATTTCCCCTCAAAAACCACTCATTTTCTTCTAACTTAAGTGGTTTAAAACTGTAACTCAGGAATACAATTATTACAGTTAAACTGGTGTAAAAATGCCATTTTTTTATCATAAATTGGTTTTCTTCCAAAGCTGTCACCTCTGAAAATTTCACTGCGCAAAGATACAACTTTTTTAATAAAACCTGAAAATCAAGCAATTAATTCAACTCAAAAGTAAAACAGATGCGCTCTAAACCCCTCAGGACCTGAGTATTCAAGCGTGGGTGCAGGAATTTTTAAAACAGAAAAAACAGAAAAAAAAGTCTTCAAAAAATGGGATTTGGTCTCAATTTTTGTCAAATCGAGATCTAAACTTAGGTAAAATTGTCGAGATTTTTGCAGATTTTCGCTTGCTAAAATTACAGAATTTTCATCTTTTCCAGTTAACATTCCATCTGCTCCGTATCCAATTGCAATATTTAAAATTTTTGGAATTTTGGAGTCTTTAAAAAAGGATTTCAAATTAGCCGATAACCAGTAGGTTTGTCCGTTATAATCTTTTAAAATTTGCTCAGAAAAACTACTTCCTAAAACTTCTGGGCGGTATGCTGCAAATCGTGTAGTATGAAAGGAAAATTTGGGCATAATTCGTTGCTCTTTCCAAAGTAATTGTTGGGAAACATATAATGCCGTTCCTGTTGCATTGGCAATCACATCACCGGATGAAGCTCCCCATTGAGAAGAAAAGCCGTCTAAAACTTCTACAGCTGTCAAAAAAGCAAATCCTAGGCCAGCGCCATAAACTAATTGCTTTTCAGGACTGGCTCCACTCCACCGCAACATTTCACTTCCCAAACGGCCTAAATGATAAGAAGAATATAAATGTCCTGACTTATCCATTTGCAACCATTCTTCATTATCATTGATAAAATGGAACTTAGAACGGGGATAATCGGCATACCACAACTGATTTAAACCCACCAAACTTATAGCTGAAAAAGCTGCTTCCGAAACGAAAACAGCTTTTTGTCTTTTATGATTTAAACTATCTGAAGGTTTCAAAAAAGAGTTTATTCCACTTTGAGCCACGCAATTCGAAATTGCAAACAACAAACTCAGGAATAAAATACTTTTACACTTCAAAACTATCTTTTAATTCCCTGAGCATTAACCCAATCAGCATATTTTTTGGCATTTACGTTGTGCTCCGCTAAAGTAGCTGCAAATTCATGGTAGCCAAAACGATCAGTACTGGCACAAAAATAAATAAAGTTATTTTTTTCAGGATTTAATACCGCTTCTAAGGCTGTAATATCAGGCATGGCAATAGGTCCCGGAGGAAGTCCAACTACTTTATAAGTGTTATAAGGAGAATTCAAAAACAAATCGTTGTATAAAACACGTTTTATAACCTGATTGAAATCATTATCTTTTTTCTTTTTTGCAAAAATTACAGTAGGATCAGCCTGGAGTGGCATTCCTGATCTCAATCGATTCAAATAAACACCAGCAATTCTTGGTCTTTCGTCTTTTTTTACTGATTCTTTGTGAACAATCGATGCCAATATTGTAGCATCAGTAGGTGTTAAACCTTGTTTTTTAGCTTTGGAAACACGTTCATTATTCCAAAAATTACGGTATTCTTTAATCATTTTATCCCTGAATTTCACCGCCGAAGTATTCCAATAGACTTCATAAGTATTAGGAATAAACATTGCCAATACATTTTCTTCGGTGAAACCATTTTCTTTTAAAAAGATAGAATCTTTGAATGAATTCATCAAAGAAGCACTATCTGCTTCTATTTGAGTACCTACACGAGCTGCTAAATTTTCAATACGTTCCTGATTATTAAAGGCCAATTTAACTGGAACATTATATCGCATCGCTTTTACTAATTCGTAACTATTCATTCCTTTAGTTAACAAAAAACGCCCCGATTTTACATTTTCAGGATAACTCATTTTACTGGCTACCATTTCAAATCGTTCTACATTAGTCACATAAGGAGTCAACGAATCCAAAACCTGCTCATAACTGGCATCCGTTGGAACATGAACATAAACTTCGTCTTGAGAAAACTTAGTGTTACTTGAAAATATTTGTCCAATCAAAACAAATCCATAAATAATCAATCCACTAATTACAACAATGGAAATGATTGAAATAATCTTTTTTGTGCTCATTATAAAGCTAAATTTTTAAAATTGGGGGTTAATTAATTGATAGATGGCTTCGTCTTGATATACTCCGTTTATAAGATTCCAATCTTTTTTGACACCTATACACTGAAAGCCAAATTTAGTAAAAAGTGCTATACTTGCTTCATTTTCTAAACCAATATTTGCATACAATTGATGCAAATTAAGATGCTTAAATGAATAGTTGATTAAAAGTCCTAAAGCTTCAGAACCTAACTTTAGATTTCTGTTAGCTACACTATGTATCAGAATTCCAATTCCTGCCCTGTTATTCTTAGGATCAAAATCAAATAAATCAATCAAACCTAAGGCCGGAAAATCTTCGTCCTGAGAAATGGCTAAACGCAATTGCTTGGCTTCATAAATGTCCTGATGGGCATTTTCAAGATACTGCCGAATGAGAAATCGGCTGTAAGGAGTTTGCGTATTACTCACTTCCCAAATGTTTTCATCGTTTTCTATGGTATAGATAAATTCTAAATCATCAGGCTCAAGAGCGCGCAAATAAAGAGAATCTCCTTTTAATGTAAGCATTGGGAAGTGAGGAATTTAATTATATTTCGATAGTGCCTTCAAAAACAAATTTTGCCGGACCATTCAGGAAAACATCAACATATTTATTGCCTTCTTTTTTGAAAGAAACCGATAATTTTCCGCCTTCAACATTCATATTAATAGACGTCAAATCTGTTTGCCCGGTAGCATTCATTGCAATAGCAGCAGCCGTTGCTCCGGTTCCGCAAGCCAGGGTTTCATCTTCTACTCCACGCTCATAAGTTCGAAGTGCAAAAGTAGAGTCGTCTATTTTTTTGACAAAATTGATATTACTTCCTGCTTTGCCATACAATTCTCCATAACGAATAGCTGCCCCGTTTTCTTTTACATTATAATGCTCCAAATCATCTACTAATTGCACATGATGTGGCGAACCTGTATTTAAAAAACTGTAATCCGGATTTATTTTTATGCCATCGACATCAATCATTTGTAAAGAAACAATTCCATCTTTATCCACTGAAGCATGATGTAATCCATCTACAGCATTAAAAGAAGTAGTATCACCAATTACATTTAATTGTTTCGCGAAAGCTACCAAACATCTTCCGCCATTTCCGCACATGGTACTTTGATTCCCATCAGAATTGTAATAAACCATTTTAAAATCGGTTTCAGGATCATTTTCAAGCAACATTAAACCGTCGGCTCCTATTCCAAAACGTCTATCACAAAGTCTTTCAATAAGTTTAGTATCTTCTTTTGGAAAAAAATTGCTACGATTATCAATGATTACAAAATCATTACCCGTTCCCTGATATTTATAAAAGTGTAGTTGCATTATTTATTAATTAGTTTTGCAAAAGTACGAACTATTAACGAAATGTTAATCATTGTTAAACAGCGTTAAAGTGTTTTTTAACATTCGTTTTTCGTTTTAAATTTACTCTACTAAATAACTAAAATAACTGCTATTATGAACCGATTTTCAAATCTATTTTTAGTATCCCTTTTAAGTGGAGCCACTACACTTGGCGCTTACAAATTATTATTTGACGAAAATGGTTATTTTTCGAATGACAGAAAAACGCTAACCACTTTGGCTTCTGATGCCTATACGAAAAGAGTGGGATTATCCCCGGATGTACTAGACTTTACCGAAGCCGCTGATAAAACGATTCATACCGTTGTTCACGTTAAAAATGTTTCGCACCAAAAAATCAGCGACCCAATTATGGAATTTTTCTACGGTTACCGTGGTGGAGGACAATCTCAGGAACAAGTAGGAACCGGTTCAGGTGTAATTATTTCTGAAGACGGATATATTGTTACTAACAATCACGTAATTAAAGACGCTTCGGAAATCGAAATTACCTTGAACAACAAAAAATCTTACAAAGCAAAACTAATTGGTACCGATTCTAAAATGGATATTGCCCTTTTAAAAATTGATGCTGATGAAAAATTACCTTATTCATCTTTCGGAAATTCTGATGATGTAAAAGTAGGTGAATGGGTACTTGCTGTAGGTAATCCATATAACCTTACATCAACAGTTACAGCTGGAATTGTATCGGCAAAAGCCAGAAATTTAACTAATGACGGAATCCAGTCATTCATACAAACTGATGCTGCTGTAAACCCTGGAAACAGTGGAGGAGCCTTAGTAAATACTCGTGGTGATTTAATAGGAATCAACACCATGATTAGTTCGATGACAGGATCTTATGTGGGTTATTCTTTTGCTGTTCCATCAAACCTTACCAGAAAAATCATTGAAGACATTATGCAATTTGGTAATGTACAGCGTGGAATTTTAGGTGTTGAAGGTGGTGAATTAAATGCTAAAGTTTCTAAAGAATTTGGAGTAAAACAAACAGAAGGTTTCTACATTAACAATGTTAGAAAAAATACTGGAGCTGACAAATCAGGACTGAAAAAAGGTGATATTATCGTTAAAATTGACTCGCAAAAGATTTCCACTTTTGCTGATCTTTCCGGATACATTAATACAAAACGTCCTAACGACAAAGTAAATGTAACTATTATTAGGGAAAACGAAACTAAAACTGTTCCTGTAACTCTAAGTAAAAATGAATTTTTTAGTGCTGAATTCAAAGGAATCGAATTAGAAAATATTACCCCAGCAGATAAAAAGAATTTCCGTGTTGATTATGGTGTAAAAATCAAATCAATCAATAATGAAAATCTAAGTCAATATGCTGACGAACTACAAGGAAACATCATTTTGAGCATTGACAATGTAAAAATAAAAGATATTGAAAGTGCTTCTAAACTTTTGAACAATAAAGACAATCAACAAAGTGTTAGAATAGAAATGCTAAACAAAAACGGAGAAATTATTCGAATTATCATTTAATATTTAACTTCAAAAACAAAACAAGCCGTCTCAAAAATATTTGGGGCGGTTTTTTATTTCTGTTAATTTGATTTGATTTTCTCTTACTGAAAAAGAACATTGACTCAAAAGTATGTAAGTTGAAAAAACAAGGCTTCGTTTATTATAATTTACATCTAATACAAATGACTATTTTTACTGCAGAAAAACTAAATTGATTTCAAAAAACAATCGTATTCAAAGGAAAAGTACTCTGTTCTATTTCCAAAAACCTCAAATAAATGAGCATAAAAAAACGCCTTAAAAAAGGCGTTTTTTTAATACTTAATAAATTCGTTCGTCTAAAACCCGATTGATTTGAGTGACTCTTTTACTATAATATTCTTCTTTGGTAGATGAAATAATTACACCACTACTTGTTGAGGCATGAATAAATTTAATTTCACCATCTGCTGCTACTTCAACTACCATTCCTACATGATTAATTCGGCTTCTTCCATTTGTTTTAAAGAAAATCAAATCTCCTTTTTTTGCTTCTTCAGCATTAATCTTGGTACCAATTTGTGACTGTTCAATTGAAGAACGAGGCAATTGTATATCATAACTCCCAAATGTAGAAAACATTAATCCGGAACAATCAAAACCATCTTTAGTAACCCCTCCTGATCTATAACGAACGCCTATATTTTCAGAAGCGGTACAAATCAACTGCTCTATTAAGTCAGTTCCTTGATATGATTTCATACTATAATTCACTCCTTCATCTCCAGCAAAATCATCATTGGCGGTAAAATCAAATTTTGCAGCTGATTTCACATTTGATTTTGCAGTTCGAATCATTAATTTTTCACCAACCAAAAGTTTATTTGCAATTTTAGGATTTTGCGTCTCTAACTCTTTCACACTAATGCCAAATGCCTTAGCAATTCCATACTTTGTCTCTTTAGGCAAAACTTCATGTGTAATTTCTACTTCAGCATTAAGGTCTTTATCATTTTCTGTTGCTTTTTTATCTGCTCCTGCAACAATCGAATTTATCCCAACCAATTCTTTATTGCTTTCAAGCACTTTTTCTTCCAAATTTACAGCAACTTTTTGAGCCGGTATAACTATACTCTGACCTATTCTTAAAGACTGTACAGCAAGAATTGGATTAGCCTTTTCAATATCAGCCACACTAATGCCATATTGTTTGGCAATTCCATAAAGCGTTTCTTTTGGTAAAACTTCTTTAATCAAATTTCCATTAGCACTTGGTTGCTCTACAGCTAATACTTCTTTCTTTTCAGTAATAATTTGAGGAACCTCAGTTTTAATTTCTTGTTTAACCTCTGCTTTTACTACAGGCTTAACTTCTGTTTTTACAAGTTCTTTTTTAGGTAAATTTGCTAATACCTCTTCTTTCTTTTCAATGAGCGGCACATTAATTATATCGCCCACTTTTAATGCTTTATTTTCTAAAGAAGGATTAATTGCATATAAGTCGGTAACTTTAACTCCATATTGCTTTGCAATTCCATAGAGTGTCTCTTTTGCCAAAATAACATGCTGCTCTTGTTTTGCATCCACAATAGTAGAGGCAACAAGATTTGAATTCTTTTTTGTACTTTTTGAAGAAGTAGAAGCTACAGGTATCAGCAAAACCTCTTTGAATTTAATCCCTTTTTTTGCATCAGGATTAAGTTCATATATAGCTGTAGATTTTACATTGTATTGTTCTGCAATTTTAGATATTGTTTCACCCTTAGTTACTACGTGCTGAATGAATTTTTCCTGAGAAAACCCATTAAACTTAACAAACAAAACCAATAAAACAATCCAAAATTTACGCCTCATACAATAATTTTAATTTAAAAAAACAGTTCTTTCATTTACAGAACCTTACAGAATCAATCCTAAAAGAATTTAGTTTTCCTGAACAAAAACTTGACAAAAGCGAATTTAACATTTTAATACCAATAAAACCAACTTCAACAACACTTTAAGCTCTTTTTTAGCATTTTATCAAAAAAAAAGCGACCTGATTAAACAGACCGCATTTTTTTACAATAAAATATAAATTATGCTTCGGCGGCAATTAAATTTAATGCAGCCCCTGCAACAAACCAACCAATTTGACTTTCATTATAAGTATGATTAGCCATTATTATATCTTTCGTTCCACTTGCATGAACAAATTCTAATTTCAATGGTTTACCTGGAGCAAATTCAGTTAAATCCAAAAAGTTAATCGTATCATCTTCTAGAATTTTATCATAATCCGATTCATTAGCAAAAGTCAGGGCCAGCATCCCTTGTTTTTTAAGATTTGTTTCATGAATTCGCGCAAAAGATTTCACCAATACCGCTTTTACCCCCAGAAAACGAGGCTCCATAGCTGCATGCTCACGAGATGAACCTTCACCATAGTTTTGATCACCCACTACAACCGATGGCACACTTGCAGCTTTATAAGCTCTTGCTACAGCAGGAACAGCATCGTATTCTCCTGTTAATTGATTCTTAACCGAATTCGTTTTTTGATTAAACGCATTCACCGCACCAATCAACATATTATTAGAAATATTATCCAAATGTCCGCGATATCGTAGCCATGGCCCAGCCATAGAAATATGATCGGTAGTACATTTACCAAAAGCTTTGATTAACAATTTAGCACCTACGATATTCTTTTTATTCCAAGCTTCAAATGGAGCTAATAATTGCAAACGATCTGAAGTCGGACTTACATTTACCTGCACATTAGAACCATCTTCTGCCGGAGCCTGAAATCCAGCATCTTCTACATCAAATCCTCTTTTCGGTAATTCATCACCTTCAGGAGCTACCAATTTTACTTCTTCGCCATTATCATTCAATAAAGTATCTGTCATTGGATTAAAATCTAATCTACCTGAAATTGCTAAAGCCGCCACCATTTCAGGAGAAGTTACAAAAGCATGCGTATTTGGGTTACCATCAGCTCGTTTTGAGAAATTACGATTAAAAGAATGCACAATAGTGTTTTTCTCTCCTTTGTCAGCTCCTGCTCTATCCCATTGCCCAATACAAGGTCCGCAAGCATTAGTAAACACCTTAGTACCCATTTTTTCAAAATCAGCTATAATTCCATCTCTTTCGATGGTATAACGAATTTGCTCAGAACCTGGGTTAATACCAAATTCAGCCTTTGGAGTTACCCCCAATGCTACGGCCTGTCGAACAATTGAGGCGGCACGGGACATGTCTTCATAAGAAGAATTAGTACAAGAACCTATCAATCCCCATTCTACTTTTATAGGCCAACCGTTAGCTTCGGCTTCAACTTTCATTTGCGAAACAGGCGTACCTCTATCCGGAGTAAAAGGCCCATTAATATGAGGCTCTAATTCAGATAAATTTATTTCAATTAATTGGTCGAAATATTCAGAAGGATTTGCATAAACTTCAGGATCTGCTGTCAAATAAGAAGCTACTTTATCTGCAGCATCCACCACATCCTGACGTCCTGTAGCAGACAAATACCTTCTCATTGAATCATCATAGCCAAAGGTGGAAGTCGTTGCACCTATTTCAGCACCCATATTACAAATTGTTCCTTTTCCTGTACAAGACATACTCGTTGCTCCTTCACCAAAATATTCCACAATTGCCCCTGTCCCTCCTTTTACAGTAAGAATATCGGCAACCTTCAGAATAACATCTTTTGGAGCTGTCCAACCTGATAACTTACCAGTTAATTTCACTCCGATTAACTTAGGAAATTTTAATTCCCATGACATACCTGACATCACATCTACTGCATCAGCACCACCTACACCAATTGCCAGCATGCCTAATCCACCTGCATTTACTGTGTGTGAATCGGTACCAATCATCATCCCTCCGGGAAATGCATAATTTTCGAGAACAATTTGATGAATAATTCCGGAACCCGGTTTCCAAAAACCTATTCCATATTTATTTGAAACTGAAGAAAGAAAATCGAAAACCTCTTTTGATTGTGTATTAGCAACAGCCAAATCCGTAGAAGCCCCTACTTTTGCCTGAATTAAGTGATCACAATGCACCGTCGTAGGAACAGCTACTTTTGATTTTCCGGCATGCATGAATTGCAATAACGCCATTTGAGCTGTTGCATCTTGACAGGCTACTCTATCCGGAGCAAAATCGACATAATCTACACCTCTTTTGTAGGCAGATTTTGGTTGCGCATCCCAAAGATGGCTATATAAAATTTTCTCAGTCAGCGTAAGAGGACGACCAACAATTTCACGTGCTGCATCAACACGGGAAGCCATGTTTGCATACACTTTTTTTATCATTTCAATATCAAATGCCATAAGATTTCTTTATTTTTATTTGTTATTTTATTAATCAATACAAGTTACAAAAAAATAATACAGCAATAAAAAAGCCTAAGTCAATTAACTTAGGCTTTAGATTTATTTAACTAATCTTACGATTATTTTACAAGCAATTTATGTGATGGAGCAAACTTAGTTAAGTTAATTCCCTCAACAGCTTTAGTATATTCTTCAATTGTTGGAGTTCTACCTAAAATTGTTGAAAGTACAACAACTGGAGTAGAAGAAAGTAATGATTCTCCTTTTTTCTCAGCTGAATCCTCAACTACACGACCTTGGAAAAGACGTGTTGAAGTAGCCATTACCGTATCTCCCTTAGAAGCTTTCTCTTGGTTACCCATACAAAGGTTACATCCAGGACGCTCTAAATACAACATGTTTTCATATTCCGTACGAGCTGCACCTTTTGGAGCATTATCGTCAAATTCGAAACCAGAATATCTTTGTAATACTTCCCAATCACCTTCAGCTTTCAACTCATCAACAATGTTATATGTCGGAGGAGCAACTACAAGAGGAGCATTAAATTCAACCTTACCTTTTTGAGCCTCAACATTTTTAAGCATTTGAGCTAAAATCTTCATATCTCCTTTGTGAACCATACAAGATCCAATAAACCCTAAGTCTACCTTTTTCTCTCCACCATAGTAAGATAATGGTCTGATTGTATCGTGAGTATAACGTTTAGAAACATCAGCATTATTAACATCTGGGTCAGCAATCATTGGTTCAGCAATAACATCTAAATCAACCACTACTTCAGCATAATATTTAGCATTCGCATCTGGAGTTAAAGCTGGTTTTTCACCAGATTTGATTTCAGCAATACGTTTATTAGCTTTATCGATTAGGCCTTTCAACACTTGTTTAGCATTATCCATACCTTTATCAATCATAATTTGGATTCTTCCTTTAGCAATTTCTAAAGATTCGATTAATGTCTCGTCTTCAGAAATACAGATAGAAGCTTTTGCTTTCATCTCAGCAGTCCAGTCAGTAAATGTAAACGCCTGGTCAGCTGTAAGTGTTCCAATATGAACCTCGATAATTCTACCTTGGAATACATTTTCTCCACCGAATTGCTTCAACATTTGTTGTTGCGTAGCGTGAACCACATCACGGAAATCCATATATGATTTCATATCTCCTTTGAAAGTAACTTTTACAGACTCCGGAATTGGCATAGAAGCCTCACCAGTAGCTAATGCAAGAGCAACTGTTCCTGAATCGGCACCGAAAGCTACCCCTTTTGACATACGAGTATGAGAATCTCCACCAATGATGATAGCCCATTCGTCAATAGTAATATCATTTAATACTTTGTGGATAACGTCAGTCATTGAATGGTAAACACCTTTAGGGTCACGAGCTGTAATCAATCCGAAGTCATTCATAAATTTCATCAATTTAGGAATGTTAGCTTGTGCTTTTTTATCCCAAACTGAAGCAGTGTGACAACCTGATTGGTAAGCACCATCAACAACCGGAGAAATTACCGTAGCAGCCATAGACTCTAATTCCTGAGCAGTCATCAAACCTGTAGTATCTTGGGATCCTACGATATTAACTTCTACACGAACGTCAGAACCTGCATGCAATACTTTTCCTGGTGTAGTTCCTACAGCGTTTCTGTTGAAGATTTTCTCAACAGCTGTTAAACCTTGCCCTTCATGAGAAATCTCTTTTGATGGAGCAAATACCACAGGAGCTTCAACGCCTAAAGTTTTAGCAGCAAATGTTTGTAATTTTTTACCAAATACAATAGCATATGATCCTCCTGCTTTAATGAATTCCATTTTTTGAGGAGTGAAAGATCTTGAAATATCAATCAACTCTTGGTCTCCATTATATAATTTTTTTGTTTTCGTATTGATTGTTAAAACCGTTCCTGTAGCCACAGAATAAGCTTGCTCTAAAACTGGCTCACCACTTTCGTTACGAACTAAATTTCCATCAGCATCAGTTTTTTTAACCCAGTTTTTAAGGTCAATCCCTATACCTCCTGTTACATCAACTGTAGTCAGGAAAATTGGAGAAATACCATTTGTACCACCAACAATAGGAGCAAAATTCACAAATGGAACATATGGACTAGCTTGTTTTCCTGTCCAAAGCGCCACGTTATTAACTCCTGACATACGAGATGATCCAACTCCCATTGTTCCTTTTTCAGCGATTAACATTACTGATTTATCTGGATGTTGTGCTTGCAAAGCTTTGATTTCCTCCTGAGCTTCAGGAGTAATCATACATTTTCCGTGTAATTCACGGTCAGAACGCGAGTGTGCTTGGTTTCCTGGAGAAAGTAAATCTGTTGAAATATCTCCTTCACCAGCGATAAAAGTAACCACTTTAATTTCTTCAGCAACTTCAGGAAGTTTTGTAAAAAATTCTGCTTTAGCGTAACTTTCTAATATCTCTTTAGCTATAGCATTTCCACTAGTGTAAGCTGATTTTAAACGATCAGTATCTGCTTCATAAAGGAAAACCTGAGTTTTAAGTACATCAGCCGCTTTTTGAGCAATTGTTGCATCATTTCCTAAAGCCAAATCAAGTAGCACTTCAATAGAAGGACCACCTTTCATGTGCGACAATAATTCAAAAGCAAAATCAGGAGTGATTTCGGCCACTACAGATTCACCAAGGATAATTTCCTTCAAAAATTTAGCTTTAACACCAGCAGCAGGAGTAGTTCCTGGCAAGGCATTGTAAATAAAAAATTGAAGAGAATCTTCTCTATTCGCATTATTTAAGTCTTTAATTTGCGAGATGATTTCGCTTAGCAATTCAGCGCCATCAATTGGCTTAGGATGAAGACCCTGAGCTTTTCTTTCTTCGATTTCCTTGATGTAATCGTTATAAATATTCATAATATTTCAATGTTAAAGGCTTTTCTCTTAAAAATTTAAGAATCAAACGCCATAATATTAGGTGTTTTTATTTTTTTTGTGTTGCAAATTTAGCTATTTAAGCCGAGAATTAAAAAAAATTTAATCTCCCTCAGCCCTTAAAAGAGTTATTATTGAAGAAACACAGTTATAAAACGTCTTAAATTAACAAAAAGGGGTATTTTAACCTTGTTTTATACACATTCAACAAACCAATTAATTATTTTCTAACAAACTTAAAACATGTTGTTACATAGAAAGCTATTATTTCCTCTAAAAAACAGCTAAGTAAAACTTAAATTAGCTTAGCAATAATCATTTCTTCAGTAATACCTTCGGCGTCAGCCTTATAATTCTTGATGATTCTATGCCTCAAAATAGGAGTTGCCACCGCCACAACATCTTCAATATCAGGAGAAAATTTCCCATTAAAAGCAGCATGAGCCTTAGCCGCCAGAATCAAATTTTGCGAAGCCCTAGGTCCTGCTCCCCAATCCAAATAATTTTTCACAAAATCCGTTGCCAAAGCACTATCGGGACGTGTTTTCCCAACTAATGAAACTGCATATTCAACAACATTATCAGCAACCGGAATTCGACGAATTAAATGCTGAAAATCGATAATTTCCTGAGCTGTAAATAATGGATTAATTTTATAAGCAGCGTCTGAGGTAGTTCTTTTTACCACCTGAACTTCTTCTTCAAAAGTAGGATAAGCTAATTTAACTGCAAACATAAAACGATCTAACTGCGCTTCCGGCAAAGGATAAGTTCCCTCCTGCTCAATTGGATTTTGCGTAGCTAAAACAAAATAAGGCGCGTCTAATTTATGATTTACTCCTGCAATAGTTACTGAACACTCCTGCATGGCTTCCAATAATGCTGCCTGTGTTTTAGGCGGAGTACGGTTAATTTCATCCGCCAAAATAATATTTGAAAAGACCGGTCCTTTTATAAATTTAAACTGTCGATTTTCATCCAGAATTTCACTACCTAAAATATCCGACGGCATCAAATCGGGCGTAAACTGAATTCTTTTAAACTGAAGTCCCAAAGCCTCGGAAATTGTATTTACCATTAAGGTTTTTGCCAAACCAGGAACACCCACTAAAAGCGCATGTCCTCCAGAAAAAACGCACAATAACAATTGATCTATTACGGCTTCCTGACCAACAATTTTTTTAGCTATTTCATTTTTTAATTCTGCTCGTTTTTGAACTAAATTATGTATCGCTGCAATATCAGACATTTTTAAACTATTTTAAATTAAAAAAGAGCTAACTCTATGAATTCATAAAGCTAACTCTTTTATTTTATTTTGAACAAATTATTTTTTTAACCAGTTATTTGTAAAATTACAATCTCTGTATTCTCCAATAATTTTAATATAAGTCTCTTTTATTTTCTCGTCAAACCACTTTCCAATTGCCTTAATTTGTTTTTCTTTCAAAGCCAAATCTTTAATCTTAACATAATCCTGAGCATAATCAGCAGTATGTTCATTAATTCTGTTGGTCACTGTAATAATTTTATACTGTTTTTTCCCTGATTGTGTTTCATCCAGAATTGGAGCAGAAATTTCATTATCCTTCAAACCAGACACTTGCGAATACAAAGTAGGATCCATTTTAGTCAACTCAAAACGAGTATCCTGAGTATTAGGATTTATCAAAACCCCTCCATTGGCTCTAGTCTCCTTTTGATCTGACGTTGTTCTCGCAGCTTCAGCAAAAGTAATCTCTTTATCCATGATGCGTTTTCTGATCAAAGTGATTTTTTCTTTCGCTTCTTCTAAAGATTCCTTAGTTACTGCCGGAGTCAACAAAATATGACGTAACTCTAACTCCTGTCCTTTAATTTTTTCTAAGTAAATGATATGAAAACCATATTCTGTTTCAAATGGAGCAGAAATCTCACCTTGTTCCAAACTAAAAGCAACATCTTTAAACTCTTTAACAAATGGCGTTTTTCTGGTCATTTTATAAAAACCGCCACTTGACCTGGAACCCGGATCCTGTGAATACAAAACTGCTTTAGTAGCAAAACTAGAACCCTCCTGAATGTCTTTCTTAAAACCATTCAGACGGTCAATAACTTTTTGTTTTTCAGCCTGTGTAATTTTTGGTTCTACTACAATTTGAGCCACTTCCATTTCGGCACCAAAAACAGGCAATTCATCTTTTGGTAATTTCTTGAAAAAATTACGCACTTCTTCTGGAGTAATTTCTACTTCATCCACAATCTTCTTTTGCATTTCAGAAGTCAGTTTATTTTCTTTCAGAATATCAAAAAAATACGTTCTAAACTCCTCTTCAGTATCTTTTTTATAATACTTAACCACTTTTTCCATTGAACCAAGCTGCTGTACCATATAATTCAACCGCTCATCCATCATGGATTTAATTTCAGCATCTGTCACCTTAACACTATCTTGAATGGCCTGATGCGCGTATAATTTATCTTCCAATAATTTGCCCAACATCTGACATCTACTGATATCTTTTATTGAGCCTCCTTGGCTTGAAATTTCTAAATAAGCTTTATCGATATCTGAATCTAGGACAATATATTCCCCTACATTAGCAATAACACCATCAATTTTTTGTCTTTGTCCCGGAGTGACTTTTTTTTCTGTAACAACAACGCTATCTTTTATTATTTCCTGTGCATTTATCGTTGTATTCAACAACACTACGACAAAAAACAAAAACAGATTCTTCATGTTCATAAATTTCATTCTTAATGATTTTAAAGGCATTTTCTTAATAGAATTTATTTTTAAAAATTGACTTCAAATATAATTCTCCAAATTAGCACTGAGGGAAGATAACAACTTAAAAAGAATATTACTTGTATTTATTTTAATAAAACGAACAAAAATAACAATTCAATTACATTATACAACTATCAAGCTTACTATTAACAAAAAATTATCGCCAAAACATAATTTTTATTTTTCAAATATTTCTTTCCCATATAAAAGTAAAAAAAGCAACTCCCTCCTATTTATTTTCAAATCGCATATATAAATAGTACTTTTGCGAACCATTTAGAATTAACTATGAGTTTTTTAGAAGAAATACAAAGAAGAAGAACATTCGGAATCATCTCGCATCCTGATGCCGGAAAAACAACCTTAACCGAAAAATTATTGCTTTTTGGAGGGGCTATTCAGGAAGCTGGTGCGGTAAAAAGTAATAAAATTAAAAAAGGAGCAACGAGTGACTTTATGGAAATTGAGCGCCAAAGAGGGATCTCGGTTTCCACATCGGTCTTAGCCTTTAACTATAAAGATAAAAAAATTAATATCTTGGATACTCCTGGACATAAGGATTTTGCCGAAGACACTTTTAGAACTTTAACTGCAGTAGACAGTGTAATTGTAGTTATTGACGTTGCAAAAGGGGTTGAGGAACAAACGGAAAAATTGGTTGCCGTATGTAGAATGCGTAACATTCCGATGATTGTTTTCATCAACAAATTAGACCGTGAAGGACATGATGCTTTCGACCTAATGGACGAAGTAGAACAAAAATTAGGACTTACTGTAACACCATTGAGTTTCCCAATTGGAATGGGATATGACTTTCAGGGAATTTATAATCTTTGGGAGAAAAACATCAATCTATTTAGCGGTGACAGCCGTAAAAACATAGAAGAAACGATTGCTTTTTCAGACCTTCAAAATCCTGAATTAGAAAAAATAATTGGTCAAAAACCTGCTGATAAACTTCGTGAAGAACTAGAATTAATTGACGAAGTATACCCAAAATTCAGTCAGGAAGATTATTTGGAAGGAAAATTACAACCTGTATTTTTCGGATCGGCATTAAATAACTTTGGTGTTAGAGAATTATTAGACTGTTTCATCAACATCGCTCCTGCACCCAGAGTAAAAGATTCTGACACACGTCCTGTAAAACCGGAAGAAGAAAAATTATCCGGTTTTGTATTTAAAATACATGCTAATATGGATCCAAAACACCGTGACCGTTTGGCTTTTATCAAAATTGTTTCGGGAACATTTGAAAGAAACAAACCTTATTACCATGTTCGTCAAAAGAAAAACCTAAAATTCTCCAGTCCGAATGCTTTTTTTGCTGAGAAAAAAGAGATTGTTGATATTTCTTACCCTGGGGATATTGTTGGTCTTCACGATACCGGAAACTTTAAAATTGGAGATACTTTAACCGAAGGTGAAATCATGAATTTCAAAGGAATTCCGAGTTTCTCTCCGGAACACTTCAGATACATCAACAATGCCGATCCAATGAAAGCGAAACAATTGGACAAAGGAGTTGACCAATTAATGGACGAAGGTGTGGCGCAGTTGTTTACTTTAGAAATGAACAACCGAAAAGTAATTGGTACAGTTGGAGCACTTCAATATGAAGTAATTCAATACCGTTTAGAACACGAATATGGTGCAAAATGTACTTATGAGAATTTCCCTGTTCATAAAGCTTGTTGGGTAAAACCAGATGATGCTAAAAACGAAGAATTCAAAGAATTCAAACGAATCAAACAAAAATTCCTTGCGAAAGATAAATACGATCAATTAGTATTTTTAGCTGATTCGGACTTCACCATCCAAATGACTCAAAACAAATACCCAAGTGTTAAATTGTATTTTACATCTGAATTAGACTAAAAAACAATAGTTTTTCACATAAAAAAACGTCCCATCCCGATAGCTATCGGATGGGACGTTTTTTTATGACTTTATTTTTTTAGGCACATTCAGAAGTAATCTATCTTTTGAATAAAAATTAAAGAAAATGACCGATTTTAGATATCCATTATCGGTCATTTTTGCTTTTTGAGATTTTTCAAGATATAGTTTCGGCTAAAA